>PDZT01000153.1 GCA_002753105.1 Deltaproteobacteria bacterium YD0425bin50
TGGAAAAATGCTGAAACAGTCTGTTGTGGCAATGCTTTTTGAAGATGATGTAATCAGTGATGTTCATATTGAAATCCTAGAAAATATCAAAACAGAAAATCAAATTCCTCAGGCATTTCAATCGTTTGAATCGTATTTTAGAACGTCCATGCTGGATATGGATATTAATAAATATGTAGGGATTATTCTGGTTGATGGGTTAAGTGCTTCAGAGGAAAAAATAATGGAAAAGATTGGGGACTTAACTGATATCACGTTTATTGGCGGGTCTGCTGGAGATGATCTTCAATTCAAAGAAACCCATGTGTTTGCCAATGGAAAAGCATATACCAATGCTGCTGTATTAGCGTTAATTAAACCCACCGTTGGGTATGACTTGATTAAAACCCAAAGTTTTAAAGTTCTCGATAAACCCGCTTTGGTTGCAAACATAGTGGATGAGCCGAACCGTGTTGTTATGGAGTTTAACCATAGACCTGCAGTAGATGTGTATGCTGAACTTTTAAATTCATCGATCACGGAGGCGGATACTCATTTTATGACTCATCCTGTTGGGTTAATGATTAATAATGAACCTTATGTTCGTAGCCCTCGACAGGTACAAGGTACTCACTTGGCATTTTACTGTAATATAAGACAAGGTATGGAATTACAGTTGTTAGAATCAACGAATATCATCACTGACACACGTCAGGCCATAGAACAAAAACGTAAAGAAATTGGGAATATTCGGGCGCTCATTAATTTTCATTGCATTCTTCGTACCTTGGAATTGGAAAATAAGGGACAGACGGATGCCTATGGTGACGTTTTTAAAGATGTTCCTACGATTGGGTTTAGTACCTATGGTGAAGAATATATTGGTCATATCAATCAAACATCGACGATGTTGATTTTTAAATAAATCGAACCTATTGCTTTTCAATAATGCGAATTAAGAGTTGAAATTGAATGATGATGAATTCTTAATTCGCATGTTTTTTTAAAGAAAAAAAATGAATTATTACAAAAAATTATTTTATGTAGGGGCTATTTGGAATTGTTCCATTGCTTTTTTTTCCCTCTTTTTTTACAAGCCATTATTTTATTTTTTTCACATGGCGATTCCTGATCCTCCTGTCTGGCTATTTTTGTTTTTAGGTGCAGTGGTTGTTTTTGGTTTGGGCTATTTTTGGGTTGGCATTGATCTCACGAGAAACGATGGTATTGTTAAAATGGGTATTATTGGAAAAATTGGTTTTTTTTCCATGACTGTCTATTCAGTTTTTACATCGGTGTTTCATCCCATTATGCTTTTGCCAGCAACAATAGATATAGTATTTGCCATTCTTTTTGGATTTTTTTTATATAGCCAGTACACCCAAAGTGAACGTAATTTATATAATTAAGAATAAGATAATCATTGTGTTGAGCAAAAGAATTTGATAAAAAACGATTGAAAATAAATTGGTTCATCAATTGAATCAAGATGAACGATTCAGTCGCCTGCCAAAACGCTTTTAAAAATTTTATGTCTTCAATGGAGATACTATGGATTTAGCAGATAAAAGAAGATATATACGGATATTTTTCCCTGTTGACTTGACAATTCGAGGGACTATTACGATACCAGAAAATCTTGATTCTAAGCTTGATGTTCGAATTATGAACCTGAGTGAGGGTGGGATTGGATTTACATTAAACAAAAATGCTTATCGAAAAATATACCGTGGTGAAAATTTGACATTAAATGAAGTATCTGGATATGAACCCATCCATTTTTTAAACAACATAGAGTTAATTATTCGATGGGTTCTTGATGAAAAAGATTTGGAACATTATGGATTAGGTGGTGAATTTGTTGATCCCAATAAGGAGCTTATACAAAAAATAGGTATATTTGTAGATTATTGGGTAAATACACGCCATGTGTCAAAAAAAAATAAATGAAGAGCAAGTGCAGGATTAAGTGGCCAAAATGAAAATAAAGGCCAAAAGGATTATCCATGAAAGGCTATATTCATGTATATACTGGAGATGGAAAAGGTAAAACAACTGCCGCAATAGGCTTGTCACTTCGTGCTGCGGGTGCAGGATTACATGTTTATTTTGCTCAGTTTTTAAAACAAGGTAATTATAGTGAACTGATAGCGTTAAAACGATTTTCTGATAAGATTACTGTTCAGCAATTTGGAACAGGGAGATTTGTTAAAGGAAATCCTTCTATTGCGGATAAAGACAGCGCACATGAAGGTCTTAACTGTGTAAAACGCGCAATGTTCAGTGATGAATTTCAGATGATTGTTATGGATGAGGTGAATCTTGCTGTGTATTTTAATATAATTGAAGAAACGCATCTTTTAGAAATGCTGAATCAGAAACCAGAAGATATGGAACTCATTATTACAGGCAGAAATGCGACTCCAACGCTTATTGAACGTGCTGATCTTGTAACAGAAATGAAAGCAATCAAACATTACTATAGTCATGGCGTTGTTGCGAGGGTTGGTATTGAAAAGTAAGCCTTATTCAAGCGCCAAATGCGCCAAATGCATTGCTGTATTGGGTACAGGTTCTGATGTTGGAAAAAGCGTTGTTACTACCGCATTATGTCGATGGTTTAAACAACAGGGATATTCTGTTGCGCCATTTAAAGCACAGAATATGTCAAACAATTCAGGTGTTACCCCTGAAGGATTGGAAATGGGTCGTGCGCAGATTGTTCAGGCTGAAGCTGCCGGTATTGCGCCTTATGTTGACATGAATCCCATTCTTTTAAAACCTACTGGCGACAAAAATTCACAACTCATTCTCCTCGGAAAAGTGCTTGGAAATACAACAGCCGCTGCCTATTATGAAAAAAAAAATCAGTTAGTTGATGAGGCTCGGGGTGCTCTTGACCGGCTTCGACATACATTTGATATTGTGGTGATTGAAGGTGCCGGCTCCTGTGCTGAAGTCAATTTATTACCCCATGATATTGTCAATTTTCCCATTGTTGAGTATTGTAATGCACAAGTCATCTTAGTTGCAGATATTCATCGAGGCGGTGTATTTGCGCAATTGATAGGTACCTTAGCATGTCTTCCCCAAAAATATCAGGATAGGATCCAAGGGTTTATCATTAACCGGTTTAGGGGTGATTCGACCTTGTTTACAGATGGAATCACCTGGATTCAGAACCAAACTCAAAAGCCAGTATTTGGTCTATTGCCATGGTTTGATCATTTCCATATTCAAGCAGAAGATTCGGTGGTGATTGAACAGCCGAAAATTTTACGCATGCAAGACAATACGCCTTGTATTGGCGTAATTCGTTTGCCTCATATTGCCAATTTTACAGATATTGATCCATTATTGCATATAAAAGGCCTGAATGTCGTATTTCTTGAAACGGTTCAGTCTTTAGACATGCTTAAGGCATTGATTATTCCCGGGTCTAAAAACACGCGCAATGATCTTAACTGGTTACATGAAACAGGCTGGGGCGTATGTATCCAACAGTATATCACCCAAGGCGGATATATTTTGGGTATTTGTGGTGGCTATCAGATGTTAGGTCGTTCTGTCCATGATCCAGAGGGTATTGAGGGTCTTGCTGGTTCAACTTTAGGTTTAGGCCTTTTACCGGTAGAAACCTATTTAAAAGCGCCTAAAACAACTCGCTTAATTTCCTTTACTTGGGATTTAGCAAAAGGCATGGGATATGAAATTCATATGGGACAGACTCTACGATTTGGAGAATATCCCTTATTTGAGGTGCTATCTAATGATCCGTTGAATCCTTTTTCTGAAGATGGATGTAGAACAGATAATTTTCGTGTAATAGGCACATATATTCATGGCTGTTTAGATAATCCGGGGATTTTACAAAAATGGTTTGATATTTTATCACTTAAAACGATTCAAGCACCAGAGATATCTGGACATTTAATGCGAGATAAGGCGTATGATCATCTTGTAGAACATTTTGTAAATCATATAGATATGAATCAGTTGATGACAACGTTGTTATGTGTGGTGTAGGGGCGAACCTTGTGTTCGCCTGATTAAAGGGCGATGACAAGCATCGCCCCTACTGTTTGGCCGAAACGATGATCAATGCCTGTTATGAATTAAACTCTTTCATCTTTCATCGCATCTGTTAAGGTATTGACTATGTTGAGTTGCTTATCTATATGCGTACGTGCCATGGTTTTTCGCAAAGCATTCCCCACATGGACAAGCGAAAAAGTTCCCCCTAAGCGTCGGGTATCCCGCGTCAAACTACAAAAAACACCAAATGCAATACTTGGCAGATCACTAACCGCTTCACAATTGATAACCAGTTTATTCTTGCCTTTAGTAAAAAAATGGTCATTGAAATATTCCCGCATTTCCAAATAGTCATGTTGTGTTAAATCCGGAGGAATCGTTGCAATTACGCAATTATCCTGTTCGGTTATTATCATTGTATTCATTTGGTCATTTCCTTTGTTATTTGAATTGCTTTTTCCACTGCAGAAATAACTCTATCCTCATCAAACGGTTTTACGATGAAATCGGTAACGCCTAATTTCATGGCTTTAAGCATACTTTCGCGTTGATCAACCGCAGTAATCATGACTACAGGTGAATTTGGTTTTTGGTCCCGTATTCTTTTTAACACTTCAAGACCATCCATTTCCGGCATAACAATGTCCAAGGTGGTAACATCAGGATTGAATTCATTGAATTTGTTGATTCCTTCGAGACCATTTTCAGCTTCATTAATTTCAAATCCAAACGGTTCCAGCGCCTGTCGAATCAGTTTTCTCATGAAAAGCGCGTCATCAATAATTAACACTTTATTCATAATCAATCCTTTCTTTGTATCACATTAAGAAATGATCTCGATAAAATTTTCTAGCCGGCAAATTTTTAACAGTTCTTTATGATTTCCTGTAATGCCTTTCATTACAAGCTTCCGCTTGTTTTCTTTCATGTATTTTGCAGTTGTTGCTAAAAAACCAATAAATTCTGCTGAAGAGATGGTTGTGTCTGGAGCTAAGTGAATTGTTATCTGGTTCATATTATTTTGTAAAGCGGCTCTTATCCGGGATACATAAGCCTGCGCTGTGGCAAAATCCACATTTCCCTGTATTTTTATTTCGACTTCATCATGTTGTGCCATAGGTTCCTCTCAAATAATCTTTGTCCCAGAAGATGAAAAATTTTCTATATGCAGTTCAAACGTGGTTAAATTAAATTCTACTTTTCGGCCTGAACTACCTCCAGTTTCTGTAGAAACAATGGGGATATTCAATTTGGAAAGCGAATTCGTAACCGCTTCGACATTAAGTTGTCCGATATTTTGCTTGACCAACCCAACAGTATTGGCAAACATGTGAGCACCACCAGCGATTTTAGCTCGAATTCTTTTTTCAGAAGCACCATGCTTTAATATCGCTTCATAAAAAACAGGAATAGCAAGATTCGCATATTTTCCCGGAAGCTCACCCGTATTTCGACCATCTGAATTAGGCAAAAGGATGTGAGCCAATCCGCCAAGTTTTTGTTTCTGGTCATACAGACAAACACCAACACAACTTCCCAAAACAGATTGCAACACATTCGGCGACCGCGAAAGTGAAATCTGGCCGATGAGTACCTTGATGATTTTCCCTTCGTTCTGTTTAGCCATTGGCCAAGCCCTCTTTGAGAGTAGTTAACGAAGAAGGACTAGGAAAAAAAACAAAGAATCCTTTGAGATTTTCATGCTGACATTCAAAAAATGTCGAAAACAAAACCGCATCATCAAACACTTCAGCAGTTTCTAACAACAGAACCGAAAGGATTGCTCCAGCAAGGTCCGCAAAAAAGACGGGAACGCTTGGAACAGCCCGCTTATTGAGATGTGTACCGATACTATTCATAAATGAAGAAATGGTGATATTTGCTGTTTCCTGCAACATAGACCGTTCCAGTTCACCTAAGCCTGAACGTAAGTCAGATTTTTTGCTCCCGCCTAAAATCCTGATTAAAGTTAAACTATCCTCTTCTTTAAAAATCAGCGCTGCGTTTCCTTCAATTTCACCTGTGATACGGGTTACAATCCCTGCAACAATCGCATCACTTTCTGCTAAACTTTCTGGAATATCTTCAATTTTAGACGTACTCACAGAAGCGACTTTGATTAGCATTTCACGAGCAAGAAACCGGGATAACGCACGACTGGCATTTTCTGCTCCGTTTTGTGCCAATATCTGTAATTCAGTAATAAACTCTTGTTCTAACATATTCCTAATTCCTAATTCTTAATTCTTAATTTCTTTGTCATTTCTAAAATAGCATCCACATCTAAAATCAAGGCAAGCCCTCCATCTCCTAAAATTGTAGCGCCTGAAATGCCTTTGACATGAACAAAGTGATCGGGCAAAGCTTTGACAACGATTTCTTCTTCTCCGATAATTCTGTCCACAGGAATAGCAACGATTTGGCCAGCACTTCGAATCATCACTGCTTTAATCATGGTTGTTTCTTTGGTCTGCAATGGTTCAATACCAATCGTATGTGCTAGATCAATCAGCGCAATGACGTCTTCTCGTAAAAACACAACTCGACCTTTATTTTCAATATGTTTTATCTCTCTTGTTTCTTTTTCTACGATCTCTTTGACCGACTCAAGCGGAAAAGCATATCGAGTGCCGCCAATTTCAACTAAAAGAGACTTGATGATGGCTAAAGTCAATGGCAGCCGGATATTAAAACAAACGCCTTTGCCGAGTTTGGAATCAATGTCAATTTTCCCTTTGAGTTCAGTTACCTTATTCTTGACAATATCCATTCCAACGCCGCGTCCTGAAATATTAGTTACCTGTTCTGCTGTTGAAAAACCCGGTAAAAAAATCAACTGAACGACTTCCTGATCAGACATGCGGTCAGCCGTGATTTGATTAATAATACCTTTGGATAGGGCTTTTTGTTTCAGACGGTTCATATCTAATCCGCGGCCATCATCTTTAACTTGAATACAAATTTGTCCGCCTTCATGAAATGCGGATAGAAATATGCTCCCTTGTTCTGATTTACCCGATGCTACACGATCTTTTTCAGTTTCCAAGCCATGATCAACAGCATTTCGGATCAGATGCGTCAATGGATCAGCAAGTTCATCAACGAGTTTTTTATCCAGCTCAGTATTTTCACCTGAAATGATCAGTTTTGCATTTTTAGTTTTATCCTTACATAAATCCCTAACCAGACGAGCGAATTTTTGAAATAGCGGCCCAATAGGTACCATGCGCATTTGCATTACTGTATTTTGTACCATACTGGTATGTCTGTGCAAGGCAAGAGACGCATCTTTAAGTTCATAAGCCGTTTCCTGAAGTGTTTTGAGGTGTTTTATCCATGAGTCGAGTTTTCTGAGCCGGTCTATGCTCATTACTTTGTTTCCCTCAACGGAATTATCTGTATTTTCATGCGATTGCCGGGCAATCCAAATCAGCGATTCAAGCCCGACCGTATCGACTTTTTGGAGATGAGATGCCACTATTTCTACGAGTTGTGAAATTCTGGCTTTGGTTACAGCAAGCTCGCCTGCCATATTCATGATATTATCAATACGTTCTGTATCCACTCTGATGGTATCTGTCTTAACTGTTGCCGAATGCACATCTCCAGAAGCGGTTTTAACTGTGGAAACACCTGTTTTGTCTTTTGGTTTCATTTCGATCACGTCAGAAGAGCCAGTCGGTTCTGCTACTTTTTCTATCCGAGTTCGTTCAACCATATCCACATTAACCAAAGAATTGAGCGTTTCATTGTCTGTTTTTCCGGAAATCAAAGCTGAAAGAACAGGCACTTTTTCCATACCTGTTTCCAGCTCTTCTATAGTTGGATGAGACGTAAGGATTACAACATACTGTTCTAAATTCCTCAGAATCATACTGTAACGCAAATCAGCCATAGGGGTTTCAGGAAATAGCTTTACGGTAACCTTCCAGACGGTTTTGCCTGATTTTGCTGCTTCTTCAATAAGATGTTGTTCTGAAGAATCAAATACAACTTCTTGTTTTTTGTCAGGGTCTCCTTTCACTTGAAGATAAGCCATAATTTTTTCATCAAGGCTATGAGAATCGGGCGATGAGGTTTCCTGAGCCTCAATTCGTTTGATACACTCGGTTAAGTAATCTTTAGTCTGGTACAGGAGTTGAAAGATATCCTTGTCTGTCTTGCTGAAATTGTCACGAAATAGCGCTAAAATCGATTCGCAATTGTGCGTTATTCTGCTCATTTCATCAAAACCCATGCTTGCACAGGAACTTTTAAGACGATGCATCAGTTGAAAAAGCTCCCGAACATGAGTTTCATTGTTTGGATTTTCTTCCCATGACAGAATCGAAATATCGATACGGTCTAATTCTTCTTTGGTTTCAGACATAAAGGTGGCTAAATGTTTCCCCATGCCTGACTTAACGATTAATAATGGATTTTTTTCATCTACGTAGAGGGGTGGAGTGATTTCAATAATGACAGATGGTTCCAAGTTATCGCCAATGCAAATTTCCCATGCTTCACATTTTATCATTTCTAAACTTTTCAGGGCATCACGAATAGTAGATCGTGTAAAACAAACGATGGCAATGCGATAATCATAATGATCGAGGGGTTCCCATGGAGAAGTGATTTCATTCAACACAGGGATTACGGTTTGAATATCCACTATGGATTGCAGATCAAAATAAAATTTTATAAGGTCCTTATATTCCCGCAGGATAAAATTTAAAGACAACCTGAGTATGTAGATGTGTTTTCCAGTATTTTTAGCACAAAGACATTGAAAAATATCTTCTTCATCAAGCTTTCCTGTTAAAAATTCAGGTATTGTTCCGAGTTGCTTCTCAAGGTTTTGTGGGTTAGACTGATCCTTTATGTTTGATAAGTGTTTAAGATTTTCAAGAATATTAGAAATATCTGTTTCACCCATACTTCCAGTGGCAATATCTGCAAGAAGCACATTTAAAATATCCAAGGCTTGAAAAATACCTTCAATGACCTGTGTTGAAAAACTGAGATTGCCTTGACGGATTTCATCAAAAACGGTTTCGATACTGTGAGTAACTTCGGCAATAGAAGTAAAATTTAACATGCCGGCAACACCTTTGATCGTGTGTG
>PDZT01000154.1 GCA_002753105.1 Deltaproteobacteria bacterium YD0425bin50
TTACAGATGAAATCCGTTCTGTAAATTCATCTTCAAAAGTGGATGCGACGATAATCCAATCCCAAGGTTCAAAATAGCGATACGAGACAACTTTATCAGTATGCGTGAGCGGCGATTGATACTCATAAAATCCATTTTTGGTTTGAATCATGTGTTGAATAAATTCTTGGTCTTGCCAATTTGCGCCTTCTTCTTTTTTATGTACAACGAGTTTGCCTTGAGTATCTACACAAAACACAAATCCTGTCCTACCGACAACAATAGACTGAATGTGGTTTTTTAAGGATTTTGCACTTTGTACAGGAATACCAACATAAATTGCTCCAACAATTTCATAGCTCTGGTCAGTAATTGGTTTGTAACAGGTAATATAATCCTGATTTACAACAAATGCTCTTCCTTTATAAACTTGTCCTTGGAGCAAATGTTTTGCTACAGGGCTATCACTTGGAATATAAGTATAAACGGCTCGGCTTCCATCCGTTTTCTTTACATTTGTTGAAATTCTCAGAAAATGATTTCCCTGAATTTTTTGAAAAATTGTACAGGTTCCACCGATGAGTTTTTGAATATCATCTACAATAGTAAAATCTTCATGAATTTTTTGGTTCCCGAAGTGCCATGTGGGTAGTGAAACAGTGACAACTTCTTTTGTCACTTGATTCACTGCCTTCACATCAATGAGTTTCGATTGATCCACAGATAATTTACCTTTGGAATTTAGCATGTCATTAGCCACATTCAAATCGCTTTCTACTTTGAGTTCTAGCAATTCCTGTTGTGCTTTGCACATATTTAATACATTTTCCACAATATGATCCAAATCAGTTTTCGAAAGTGATATCAATTCTTGAGATGCTCGATTATATATAATAAACATGCCTATTAATAAAGGAACCATCATTACGGATTGAATCACAAGAGTTAATTTGTATTTAATTTTCAAATTTTCTAATGTTTTCATAAGGATGTCTTTCTTGTTGTTTGATTTGGATGATTATGTTTACCATATGAAATTTTCTGTGAATCATCATCTATTTTTTTAAAATAGATGATGACGATTGAATAAAAGATATCGATTAGAATAGAACAATAAGCAACACATCTTTGTTTTTAGGATGGGCGGTACTGGGTTTGAACCAGCGACTTCTACCGTGTGAAGGTAGCACTCTCCCGCTGAGTTAACCGCCCATATTTGTTAATAAGGAAGGAATGATTTATTAAATGAAAAATTCTTTATCTGTTTATAAAAAAAAAATCAATCTCAATTTCTTTAATTTGAAAAAATAATTTTTACGAAACCATACGATCAATGAACACTGGATCATGAATACCAGCATGAAAATACTGTTTTGCACTTCCTTGATGTACAGAAATTTCTAAGTAACCACTACTGCCAATCAAAACAAGAGGATGATGCATTGGTACCTGTTCATAACATGCGGATATACCCTTAATACATTGTCCATTGATATGCGTTTGTAGTTGTTGCTTATTCTCTCCAAAATAGTTGAGTGCCTGATAATCAATATTGGTAATTAAATTTCCAAAATGATCCACATGAATAATTGTTCCATGGATATTTCCAGTTTCTGCAATATGGCAGCTTATCTGTGGTAATTTTTTAATATTGTCACATGGTATGCTTTCACCTAGTACATCAATAGGAATTCCTGTTGATAAATAAGCAGCAACAGGCGCAAAAATATCTCGTCCATGAAATGTATGGCTCATTGTTTTTAAAAAATATTGCTTTTCTGTAACATTCACTGCTAATTCAGGATGTGCTTCATGCATGACCATGCTTAATACACCATTATCAGGCGCAAGAAAAACATGACGATTTGTTTTTAAAGCAATAATTGAACGGTCTGTTCCAACACCCGGATCCACTACAACCACGTGAATACTTTGTTCAGGAAAATACGAATACGCTGTTTTTAAAATATAAGAGGCCTGAAGAATATTTTGAGGCTTAACCTGATGGGATATATCAACAATCCTTGCTTTTGGATTGATAGTTAGTATAACCCCTTTCATCACGCCGACATAAGCATCAGCTAAACCAAAATCCGTAAGTAACGTTATTATACACATGGTTGTTTGTATAAATTTTCGATTTTCGATTTTCGATTTTTTTTATCCTGAAAACTATAGTAATTCGGTAAAAAGGGCTTGTTGCGCTCGATATCCTAAATGTTTAAAAGCTGAATCCAATGATTTTCGTCCAGATGAGGTTCTTGCAAGAAATCCAATTTTTAATAAATAAGGCTCAACTACATCCACGAGAGTGTCTGTTTCTTCCTGAAGCGTTGCGGCTATTGCTTCTATTCCAACAGGACCGCCTTTATAGAAGTCAATAATTGTTTTTAAATACATCCGGTCTAATTTGGACAACCCTTTTTCATCGATACCTTCAAGTTCTAAGGCATTTTGCACGGTTTGTAGAGTTATCTGTCCATCACTTTTGACTTGAGAATAATCTCTCACTCGTTTTAGCAAACGATTTAAAATACGAGGTGTGCCTCTGGATCGTTTAGCGAGTTCTGCTGCACCAGCTTCATCAATATAAATTTTCAATAACTGTGCAGAACGCTTAATAATGATCAACAATTCAGCTTCATCGTAAAAATCCAGGTTACGAAAAATGCCAAATCGTTCTCTTAAAGGGGCAGAGAGCAATCCGACACGTGTTGTCGCGCCTACAAGCACAAAATGTTTTAGCCGATATCTATGACTCCGTGCATGAATACCTTTGTCAAATACCACATCAATCGCAAAATCTTCCATCGCAGAATACAGAAATTCTTCCACCACTTTAGGAATCCGATGAATTTCATCAATAAACAAAACATCGCCTTGCTCAAGATGGGTTAATATCCCTAATAAATCGCCTCCTTTTTCTAAGGCTGGTCCTGATGTTACGGTAAGACGTCCTCCCATTTCATGTGCTATAATATGAGCTAATGATGTTTTTCCTAAACCCGGAGGGCCATGCAACAATACATGCTCAATGGGTTCTTTTCTTTTTTGAGCTGCGGTAATGGCAATTTTTAAAGTTTCTACCGTTTCAGATTGACCGATATAGTCTTGAAAGCGGGTAGGTCGTAAAGAGATAATTTCTTTTTCCTGATCAATAGGCAAATCTGCGTTTGAAACGATGCCCTGTTTGAGCGTTGAATACGTGATGGTTTTAGTTGACATGGTATTAGCCTTCTCCACGATAGATTTCGTCAAACAGTTCTTCAGGAGTAGAAATTGCAAGATTGCGTTTTAATGCCTTAACAATCATTTCTTTTGCTTCAGTCGTTTTATGACCAAATTGCTGAACCAAGACATGCATTACCGTTTCAATGAGATGTTCTTGTGTGGATAGGATAGGAATGTTGACTTGCAACTCGTGAATTAGAAATCGTTCCATTTTACCTTGAAGTGTTGCAACCATTTTTTGAGCAGTCCGTTTTCCAATTCCTTTTAGACGGGTGAGTGTTGTAATATCATCGTCTTCAATTGCTTTTGCAATTTGATGAATCGGAATATCTAATGCTTTTACGGCCTTTAATGGGCCGATATCTTCCACCAGTATCAAGAATTGAAAAAAATCTTTTTCAATATCATCATTAAACCCAATCAGAATTGGCTTGGGTTGCCGTTCAGTTTGATGATAGTATATATACAAAGACAATGTTATTCCCGGTTCCTGATTGACTAAACGGTTCATCACAAGTGTAGGTAAAAGGATTTCATAACCAACCTGATTTGCCAACAATAGAATACGATCATCTTCTTTTTTTAATAATCGCCCTTCAATGTAACCAATCATATGTTTTGAATACCCTTTAATTATTAGCTATACTTCATATCGATATAATCCAGTGATAGCAAGTGCCATTGCATCAGATGCATGATACGGACGAATTGACGGATAATGGTTTAATATATGACAAACAGTGCGTTCAATTTGAATTTTACTTGCATTTCCATATCCAGTTAATACTTGTTTCACTTCTCTAACAGGTATTTGCTTAATTGGAATATGCTTCTGGCTAGCGGACAACAGAATAACCCCGATCACTTGACCAAGCAGGATGCCAGATTTTGGATAATGAGGTAAAGAGAATACGTCTTCTACAACCATGATATCTGGGATTTCAGATAATAATAATTCACTTATTTCTGTGTAAATGTAAGATAATCGATTCGGTATGGTTAATTCTTTTGATGTACAAATCGTGCCATACGAATACCCGTCAATATGTATGCCTTTACCAACAACAAACGCTATACCTGTTGCTGCAAGACCCGGATCGATACCCAAGACTTTTATCATTATTTAAAAAGCGAATTTTCATTTTTATTTGACTATTTTAATGAACTGAGTTTTTGCTTAGCGACTTTAGCTTCGTTGGATTGCGGAAATTTTTTGATGAGATCGTTTAAAATAATCCGAGCATTTGCTTTTTCACCCATTTCAATAAAAGCAAGACCTTGTTTAAAAAAAGCAGATACCCTTTTATTTCCTTTAGGATAATTTTCAATCACTTTCTGATACTCAAGAATGGCCTTTGCATAAAATTTATTTCGATAATAGATTTCTCCAATCCAATACTGTGCGTTATCCGCATTTGGAGATTTTGGATATATTTTTAATAAATTAATAAAGCCTTGTTCAGCGGTTTCATAATCACCACGATCAAAAGCGGCTTTTGCAGAACTATACATGTCTGCTTCAGTACCTTCTTTTGGCTTTTCAATTTTAGTATCTGTTGCAGTGCCTGCTTTTGGGGATAACATTTCAGAAGGTTCAAGTCCAAGATGGGATTCAATACCAATAATTCGTTCCTGATTGATCGCCACTTGTTTTTCCATTTTGTCTGTGGTCTGGTTTACGCTTTCGTAGTTTGTTTCAAGTTGTTGTATTCTATTCATGACAACTTCCAACTCACCATTTTGTTCCTGATATTGTTCTCTAAATTGATCCAATTCGAGCCGAAAACTTGCAAAATTATCCCGTAAATTTTTTCTGTCTGTGGAATTGGACTTATCTATATCTGATAATTGCAATAATTGCGTCTGAATATCTGAAACCTGACGTTGTAAATTGTCATGACTTTTAAGTAGTTGATATAGGCGCTCATCTAATTCTGAAACAGATCCTTTTGTTGCACACCCTATAAAAAAGCTACATAATAAACTATAACATAGTATTTGAAACGTAACCCATTGAACTCGCAGCATGATATTCTATCTCACAAATAATAATAACGTTGAGGGCGTGAAATAACACACCCTCAACGGATAATCAATATGACATCCTTTGTCAGGATGCTTAAATTTGATGTAATAAATAATTAAAAAATTACTATATTATTTTATTACAAAATGTGCTCGACGATTTTTTTCATATGCATCTTCACCTTTTGATGCATCTAACGGACGTTCTTCGCCATAGCTAACAGTTTGCATTCTTGAAGCAGAAATGCCCTTATCGACCAAATATCGTTTAACTTTTGCAGCACGACGGTCACCTAAGGCAAGGTTATATTCTGTTGTACCTCTTTCATCACAATGACCTTCAATAACTACAGCAATATCTGAATGTTCATTCAGATAAGTTACTTTGTTTCCTAAAATTTCCTGTGCTTCACTGGATAATTCAGAACTATCAAATGCAAAAAGAACATCAACATTGATAAAAGCGTGTTGTGCACTTCCTGTAGCTTCACGTTCTGCCATTTCACGTGCTTCTCGTTCTTTTCGCAGTCTCTCTTCTTCTGCAAGTCTTGCACGTTCTTGTTCTGCCAAGCGGTCTGCTTCTAACCTTGCTTTGTCTGCATCAATTGTATCTGTTGATTGTACTTGTTTTTTGGCACAAGATACCATGAACAAAAACATTGACATAAAGATCAATACTACCACAATCCATTTTTTACCATAAATCTTACGCATTTTTTTTTCCTCCTCATTAGAGTTTTTGGTTTTTTGTTTATTTATTCCTTTAAAAGGGGAGACCATTCTGGATCACTCTGCTCTCCGGGCATAGCAAGCAAACATCGTTGATCTGTACCATTTGCATTCATCACATAAATTTTTGAACTTCCTTCACGTGATGAACTAAAAACGATCATGCTTCCATCGGGTGAAAAGCTCGGTGATTCGTTATCTCCCGCATTGTGAGTCAATTGTATTGGTGGTGTTCCTTTGGTATCTGTCATATAGATATCAAGTGAATTATCTTTCATACCGCTGTATATAATTTTATCGCCTACTGGAGACCAGCAAGGTGAGGTGTTGTACTTTCCATCAAAGGTTATTCTTCTCACTTCTTCTGTTTCCAGATTCATCACATATAGTTGAGGCGAACCAGATCGCCTAGATAAAAAAGCCATTTGTTTCCCATCTGGAGCAAAACTAGGAGATACATCAATATCCCAACTTTTCGTCAATCGTTTAATGATCTTTCCGTCTCCAGTCAACAAATATATTTCAGTATCATTTTCATAGGAGAGTGACGCTGCAAGCTCAAATCGATTTGGTACCCACGCAGGAGATATATTAGTTCCTTGAATATCAATAATACTTCCTCGTTTTTCTAAAATATTCATTATATATATATCTGGTTTTCCTTTTTTATAGGATGTATAAGCTAACCATTTTGCATCATACGATAATGATGGTGAAATGATAATATTTTTATCTGATGTAAGTTGTTTGGGGGCATACCCATCAAAATCACATATAAAAATTTCTTTTACTCTTTTCTGTTGGTTTGGAATGGTCGATACAAAGACAATTTTACTCTGAAATATTCCGGGTTTTCCAGTTAGAAAAAAGACAATTTCAGAACAAAAACGTCGTATCATCTCCCGATAACCAGACTTTGGGCCTTTATATCGCTTTCCAATAAGCATTTCAGCTTTTACAGTATCGAATAACCGAAGCTCCATTTCAAGGAATTCACTATCCATAACAATTCCACCAGTTATGAGTAATTCCGCTCCAATGATTGTCCAGTTTTTAAACGTGATATTTGTTTTATCAATACCTATTTTTGCTGGTTCTTCAAGAAATGCACCATGATCAAGAATTTTAAAAAAACCTGTAAAATTTAAGGTTTCTTCTGTCAATTGAGATAAGTTCTTTGTTAAGTCGATATCTTCGCTTTTTTCTGAGACAATATGAAAATTAGGAACTGCTAATGGAATTTTTCGGGCAGATGGCTCGTCAAAACGTATTTCATTACGGAATTGGGCAAATCCATTTGCAATAATTACCAACCAAATACAGAGAGTTGCAGAAAAAATTCTAAGAAACGTATATGTCTTTTTCATAACAATTATCTAAGTCCTCGCGGTGAAAATGTTAACGTCACCTCATAATAAGGAAATCCATCAGGCAATCGTGGAACTGGATTGGCTTTTTGTACTGCACGATAAGCCGAGTCATCCAAATAGGCATTGCCCGATTTAATTAAAAAATGAAGATTGGTTATCGTACCATCTGCTAAGATTCGAGCATTAAGCTTGGTTTCCATATCCCTTCCTTCTTGCGCAAGCAGCTCTGAAAACGCCCAATATTTATTGATATGATATTTCAGTTCCAAATTATAAATATCAAATGCACCTAGTGACGCTTCACCGACTCCACCACCACCACCCTGCATTTGGCCATGATTATTGGATATATCATTTTCTACGGATTGTTCAAGACGTTTAAATACACCTGCCATGTGCTTTGCTTCATCCTGTTTTGCTTTCTCAGCAACGCGTTCAAGTACATTGTCAACAACATTTTCAGTTTTGTATGTTTTTTTCTTTAAAGATGTTTTGGGTTTAGTTGGCTCAGTTGAAACCAGAGGTACACTATCTGGTTTAACTTCTTCAACCTTTTTAATATCAGGCTTTGGCTTAACAGTTTCAGCAATTTTTACGGGGTCTGGAATAGACACTTTAGGCTGGACAGATTCTTTAATAATTGGTTTTTCTTGAGGTTTTGGAGTGACTTTAGGTTCATTCACAACCGTTGGTTTGGAAGCGGCTGAACCTGATGTCTTTGAAACAAAAGACGATAAAGAAACAAGATTAACGGGTATGGAATTGAGTGATCTTGTCGAAGGAGATCGATGAATAAGTGGCCATACTGCCATTGTAATTATCAATACCATATGGCATATTAATGAAATCGTAAAAAACAAATAGAAACGTTTTTGTGTTACGTCTTGATTCGTTATTGCACGGTTATAAACGAGTTGCATAGACATTTTTTTTGATCAACCTTTTGGAACTTTCTTTTTATCCTGATCTTTACTCTGATAAGGGTCGGTGACCAAGCCCAATTTCTCAATACCTGCTGCTTTAATCTGCGCCATAACTTTAATCACCATTCCATACGGAACACTCTGGTCTGCTCGAAGATATATCTCTTGATCAGAACGATTTTCCATTATTTTTTGTACTTTCTGCTGCAAAAAATCCATTTGAATCTCGACTTCATTAATATAAATTCGTCCTTCACTATTTATGGTTAGTACCAAATTTTCTTTATCTGTAGGTAAAGGCGTTGCTGTTGTCTGGGGTAAATTCACATTCACTCCGTGAACCATAAGCGGTGCTGTAACCATAAAAATCACTAGTAAAACCAACATCACATCCACAAAAGGGGTAACATTAATTTCTGACATTAATCCATTATCTGTATTTGTAGGCCCCATGTCCTATCGATTCTCCATTTGAATTCGAATACTCCGTTCTACAATATTTAAAAAATCTGATGAAAAGCTTTGCATTTCTGAATTAATATTTTTTATTTTTTGAGTAAAAAAATTAAATGCAATAACTGAGGGTATTGCTACAGCAAGCCCCACTGCTGTTGCAACAAGTGCTTCTGAAATACCCGGTGCCACTACAGCTAAACTTGCTTGACCTTTTAATCCGATTCCATGAAATGAGTCCATTATGCCCCATACGGTTCCAAATAGACCAATAAAAGGCGATGTATTTCCAGCGGTTGCTAAAAAAGAAACATAATCTGATAACCGCGTAACTTCATTATCTATAGACCGTCTTAATGTTCGTTTGACGTTTTCAATGCCAATCAACTGTGTGCCCAGAGAAGC
>PDZT01000155.1 GCA_002753105.1 Deltaproteobacteria bacterium YD0425bin50
GTCCGAAAAGACCAGATTAGGAATGAGTAAACAGATCGCAACGATTCCTATAATAATATGAATATAACGATTTAATTCATAAAATAACACAATATATTCCTTGTATATGTAGAGTTAATATTTAAAAATCATAACAAACGCTAGCTAAATACATTCTTCCCCATCTCGGCACATCATTATAAATAGATGCTTCCGGGTCTGGAATTCGGTCATCCACATTGAATAAATTATATGCTGTAAGCTGTAGGGATAACTGTTTGGCAAAGGGATAATTTCCAAATGTAAGCGATAGATTTACATAAGTACGCGCATCAATTGGATGACGTTGATCGATTTTTTCAACGGTTCCATCAGGATCATCAAGAGATTTGGTAAATTGCATTTTTCCACTTCGCGTTCTTTTGCTTAGATAGTTCAGCCAGATATTAGCATCAAGATGATTTACAACCGGGATATTCAGCCCAATATTGGCAATAACATACGGAATACTTCCGGGATTGTAGTCAGGCTGAGTATAGGGCGTTCCAAAGTGATCATAGATAGTTTCATGCGTTGTATTGGTTACGTCTTGATAAGTTGCATTGACATATCCATCAGTTTGATTATCAAGTGTCAACTTTAGTTCAGCTTCTATACCTCTTGACTTTTGGGTTCCAGTATTGGCATGAATGGTTGCAAGTTCATTTTCCGTGCTGGAAATTAAGGAAATCATATTTTTCATCCGCGTATGGAAATAATCAAATGTTAGGGTTAATTGCTCTGTGATATGAATCCCTACAACAGACTCTTTGGTTTCTAATGTTTCAGATGTTAAATCTGGATTTCCAAGCTGAACGGGATTATTGCGATTATACAATTCTCGAAAGTTTGGTGCTCTAAAAGCCCGGCCATAAAGTGCTTTAAAAAATAAACGCTTATTGGGGGCATATACTAAGCCTAAGCGTGGATTGGCACTATTTCCAACATCATTATAAGCATCGTGTCGGATGCCCAAAGTCAATGACAAGGTTTCACCAATATTTTTGAAATGAAATAGATGAATAAAATTGAATATCGCTTGTGCATAGATAGCATATTGTGATCGACTGGTATCACAATTAAAATTGAATTCATCCGTTACATCTTGGTAGGGAATATGTTGATAAGGATAAAGAAAGTAATTATTTTTAAGAATAATCGGTCTTCCAACACTGTTAAAATTTAATAAGTATCTAGTATCGAACTGATTATGATATTCATACTGAAATCCAAGACTTGAATTTAGACTGTCATTAACATGGTAATTCAAGTTTATTTCCGATCCGAGTTTATAGTGTTTTTTGTAAAGAAAACGGGCCTTCGCTTCACCTTCAGGATAGCCCGCATTGATCATTTGATTGAGAAATGCAGTTGTTTCATAACTTAATATTTCTGCCCTATAGGCATATTTAAAATAATCCGCATAGATTTTGATATCTATGTCTAAATCATCTGTAATATCTGTTTCACTGCCCAACTCTAAGAAAGCGTTAGGCAGGCGTCTTGCATTATCCCGGGTAAGCGTTTTATTTATTGAAAGCGGCACTTCAGTGTGAGCATAACTATACAATCCCATAATATAAAGGTTATGATAAGTCAGTTTACCAAAAAAATTTGTATAATTAAATCCCTCACGAGTATAACCCGGTGCGGCTGTATCATCTGAACCAAACATTTTTGAAGCAAGGTCTGATTCAATTAAATTGGAATCACCGTTGCTTGTGTAATAATCACCAAATACATAAACGCCTATATCATCTTGCTTGTTCGAATATTGTGTTGTTAGGCGGAGGGTGTCAAAGCTACCATATTCACTTGATAAAAATGGGGCGTTGGTTTCATCTTTGGTAATGATATTAATAACACCGATCATAGCAGAATTTCCGTATAATGCTGAACCCGGTCCTCGAATAATTTCAATTTTTTGAATTAACCCCACTGGAAAACCTTCATATATACCAAAACCTGTTGTAAATGTATTGCCAATAGGGTGCCCGTTTACCAGTAATTTAACAATTTCATTTGAACTGTTGGTAAATCCACGAATGGCAACTTGTGGATTGGGTTCAATCGTATTCGGATACACATTAAAACCCGTTATCTGCCGCAAAATTTCTTCGAGATTTTTTGCACCCATACGTTTAATTTCATTTGCTGTAATTATAGAAACAACTGAAGGAGCATCGTCTGCATCTTGTTTATAGCGGGTCGCTATTGTAATTGGATCAATCAGTTCTGCTTTTTGATATTTTACCTCTTCATCAAGTGCCTTCATGACTTCCTGATCTAGGTCTTTAAAATACAAACTGTCAGATTGTTCATTAGCTATGCACAATGAAATGGATAATAGAAAAATAACTATGTTATAGATAAGAATATTCAGGTTCATATTCAGGTTCATTTTTATCAAATCCTTTTCTGTTAAAACGTATATGTCTGATTCGCCAAGAAATGCCTTCCCCATCGCGGGATATCATTCATGCTTCTAACGGATTTTGTTGTGTATTTGATAAGCCCTGAAAAATTATGCAAAATTGCCTGTGTGACAGTCAATTTTGACACAATTTTCAGGGCTTATCTCAATATGTTCCTATCCAGGGCTCTGCCCTGGGCTGGTATGTTTAACCCCTTCGGGGTTTTCGTCGACCACAAAATCCGTCAGAATCAGTATCATTCAATACCATATTTTCTGGATCAGGGCTGCGGTCGTCTGCATTAAACAAGTTGTAAATTGTGACTTGTGCCTTCCAGCCTTTTGCCTAAATTATGAAACATAAGGGAAGTATTAACCAGTATTATTTCCTGAATAGGCTCGTGTATTCACTTTTTCCAGCGTACCATCATTCCAATGAAAATTAAATGTAATCTATTCAATACCATGAGTTTAATCCTTGTATAGACTAATACTTTGTTAAAAGTCATAACAGATACTAGCTAAAACCATTCTTCCCCAGCGAGGCACATCATTGATGATGGATGCTTCCGGGTCTGGAATTCGGTCATCCACATTAAATAAATTATATGCTGTTACCTGCATGCTTAATTGTTTAGCAAAAGAAAAATTTCCAAAAGTTAAGGATAGATTTACATAAGTACGGGCGTCAATCGGGTTTCGAGGATCGATTTTTTCAATGGTTCCATCTGAATCAAAAAGGGTTTTGGTAAACTGCATTTTTCCACTTCGCTTGCGTTCGCTCAGGTAATTCAGCCATAAATTCACATCAAGATGATTCATGACCGGATAATTGAACCCGATATTTGCTATCACATACGGAATACTTCCGGGATTATAATCCGGTTGGGTGTAAGGGGTTTCAAAATAATCATAGATGGTTTCCCGTGTAGTGTTGGTAACATGCTGATAGGTTCCATTGATATACCCATATGTATGATTATCTAATGTAAGTCTTAGTTCTGCTTCCATACCCGTTGACTTTTGCGTTCCAATATTGGCATGAACGGTTGCCATTTCGACTGTTGGAAAATCCACGAATACCGATTTGAGGATTGGGTTCATTGGAATTGGGATACACATCAAATCCAGCAACCTGACGTAAAACTTCTTCAAGATTTTTAGCGCCCATGCGTTTAATTTCATTTGCAGTGATTACAGAAACAACTGATGGTGCCTCACCTGTAGTTTGCTTCAATCGACTCGCGATAGTAATGTAATCAATTTTTTCCTCTTGTTGATATCTTACCTCCTGATCAATAGCCTCCATTGTCTCCTTATCTATGCTTTCATATTGGTCTTGAGCATTAGCTGTGCTTAATAATGAAATAGAAACGAGAAACATAACGATCTGATAGATAAATGTATTCATTTTTTTATCAATTCCTGTCTGTTAAAAATCAAAAATCGAAAATCGAAAATCTGAAAATCTATATCATCCTGATTGGTCAATATTTAATAAGTTACGCAGCTAATGAATAGGGTCTTTCAACATAAGCAATTGGAATACTTTCTGTAATTGATGGTACATAAACAGACAGTTTCAAAACAGTGTTGACGGGTGGGGACGTTATTATTTCAATTATTTTTTCACGCCATTCCATTTCTAAATTATCCAATCCTGTCAACGGGAACTGTCGAGGCCCCATATTTGTTAATTGTATTAAAACAGAAAAGTCCATCAATGTTAAACCAATTGCTCGATTTTCTTGAATATTCAACCGTAATAACATATTATCATTTAACTCAACAGCCGAAGTTGCTTTTTCACCAGGAAAGAATGAAATATAAAGAATATCAATGTCCTTGTCATAATGATATATAATTTTTTTTTCCATTTTTTTACTTTCGTACATGTTTAAAAAATGCAGTTGCAAGAAAATTATTTGGAATTGTTTCTCCATGTTCATTTATGTCATAGCAAAACAATACAATGGCTACTATCATATTTACATCTGCTGGTAAATCATCAAAAAATTCATAATATTATGGTTAGATTTTGGTTTTATTTGGTATAATTATTGCTAAATTAGAAACAATTTTTTAAAAATTCCTCATTAAATTGCAAATGGAATGCCAAACAAAACCTAATTCTAACCATAATATGTTGATACTGGTAAAGACTGACTTTTTTAGCCCAGTCTCACTTAATCTTAGCCCTGTGACCTATAATGTGAGCCTGCTAATTCGGATAGTCCAGAATAATTTGAGTCCAAAACAGTTATGATTCTGAGCCTGATGTGATTATAATTCTGAGTAAAATCGTAATTCGATTACAAGCCCGTATTGTGAAGGCAATAAACGCAGGAAATACAAGAAAGGCTCGAAGCCAAATTAGAGTTCTCCCAAGAGCTAACTCATGACGTATAGTTTTCTTATTCCACCTTTTCGGGGGGATGTGCAAAAATACCCAACATCAACCCTAATCTGACACAAATAAGTATGTTGCCTGACGTCAGGTTAAGGTATACTTCAAATTGACATTGATATAGATTTGTAGTTTGTGATGAAATACAATGTGACAGGATACTATTAGATAATTTTAGCATAATTATTTATATTCTTAACTCTATACTCCTTAGAGTAACTTTTCGTTCCATTGGACTTCAAACCCCAATAATGGTATTTTTTTCAGATTTTTTTGTTTATTTATAGTCTTTTTAGTGATAAAAAAATTATTTTTTTTATCACTCCGACAGCAATAGAACAAAACAACGCTAAACAGTTTTATATATACACTTGTTTATATGACTGAATTAAAAAAATTCAATAGAAGAAATTTCATTAAAAAAAGTGCGCTAACACTGTGGGCAATTTTACTGAATGGATTTTTAGATGTATTAGCAAAATCAGATACAAATAGGAGTGTTAAAATGAAAACCGGCGATATTAAAAAGGCAGCCGCCATATGGTACAGCCAAGCAGGAAACACAGAGAGAGAGAGACGGCAAACTTATTGCCAAAACCATTGAATCAAATGGGATCAGCGTTGATAGCTCCGATTACAGAAATTTCAAGGTAGATGATTTACCTATGACCTTATCGTTATTGGATCTCCCGTCTTTTATTATGATGTTCCAGAAAATTTGCAGAAATGGATAAAGGGAATGCCGGCTATCAATGGTATCCCCGTGGCAGGGTACGTAACATTCGGTGGCGAGGGGGGAAACCAGCATAACACGGCTTGTACTCTGCTTGAGCTCCTAAAGGACAAGGGGGGAGTACCGCATATGCATCAAGCTAAGCTAATTACTTGATTTTAATATAAAATAATTTTATCATGAAAGCTCTATGGTTGATGAGGTTGCCGAACTATAATTATTCATAAAGGAGCTGTCATGATAAAAAAACTTACCCAACTTTTAAGTAATTTTAAAGAAAAAGTTAAAAAAATTTTTGATTATGACGTTCAGAAACAAGCAGTCTCAATTCAAACTATAGTTGAGACACAAACGAGTACCATTCAACCAAATGTTCAAAAAACAAATAGTGAATTAGAACATAAGGATAGTATTGAGGAAAAAATAACCAAACTGTTCAATAAAGAAAATTTGGAAGACTTAGCTAGGGAAACAGGTTTTATTCAAAGAGAAAGCAGTAAGATTAAAGGTCAGGATTTTATAAAGTTGTTAACCACAGAGTCTATAGAAGATAAAGCGATATCGCTTGGAGGATTGTGCGATATTTTAGTTCAGATTAACCCTGAAGCCAAAATTACGCCTCAAGCCCTTTGTGAGCGTATAAACAAGAAAGAGTCTGTAGAGTATATGAAAAAGGTTTTTGAATTAAGTATGCGGGAGAATTTAGAATCCATAGCGAAAAAAATTCACATTCCGGCAATGGGATCGTTTAATCGTGTTCTTATAGAAGATAGCACCAAAGTAGAATTAAATGAAAAGTTAGCGGATCACTTTAAAGGTTCAGGCGGTAGTGCGAGTAAATCGGCATTAAAAATAGATTTGGTGTATGAGCTAAAAACGAATAGAATAGCAGATATCACGTTTGGTTCAGGTAATACGCCAGATCAAAATGAAATAAGGCTTATAAATAACTTAGATAAAAATGATTTATTTATAAGGGACTTAGGGTATTTTAAGATAGAATCACTTTTCAAAGCTAATGATAATGGTGTTTTTTTTTTAAGTCGATTATTAAAAGGTGTGAACATAAAGATAGCAAAGGATATCTGCAAAGGAACGGGTGAATTGGTAGACTATATGAGTAAAAGATATCCTGATCAGGGAGTAATCGATTTAGAGGCTGAATTAGGAGAACAGAAATTACCATGTCGTTTAATTGGGTATAAACTCCCTGAAGAAGTCATCAATGAAAGGAGAAGGAAAGCGAAAAAAGAGGCTCAGAAAAAAGGAAGGACTCTGAGTGAGGATTATTTGAAATGGCTGGAGTTTAGTTTTTTTATTACCAATGTCCCGAAAAAGATATGGGACGCTAAGATCATAGGAACAATCTACCGGATAAGGTGGAATATTGAATTAATTTTTAAGTATTGGAAATCATTTTTACATATCAATATTTTAAAAGGAAGTCATAAAGAACGAATTGAAAACATGGTATATGGCAGATTAATAATGGTAGTAATTATAATGATGATATATGGCTATGTTGCATGGTATGCAGACAACCAGTTGAATAAAGAAGCGAGTTTATGTAAGTTGATCCAGTGGATAAAAAGAACAAGACGGTTAGCCAATGCCATTCAATTGAACCAGATAAGTAATTTTTTTAAAGAACTATTCAAAGAAACAATTGAAAAAAAATTGTGTAAACAAACAAGGAAACGTAAAACTATTCTACAATTGATTAAAGAGGGAATACCATATATGGACAGCTTCTTTAAAAAAGAAACTATGTTAGCTTGATGCATATGGGGAGTACCGCATATGCATCAAGCTAAGGAGATATGCTTAAATGCTCGTTTAAATGCTCGTTCCCACGCTTTGCGTGGGAACGCAGCTAGGACGCTTCGCGTCCACAACAGAAAGCACAGGGCTTGTCATTCCAATAAGGACGCAAAGCGTCCGGGATTAGTTCCCACGCAAAGCGTGGGAACAAGTAGGAACAGTCTCGCTGTGGGGAGGAGTGTGAATGGTTACAATCAGCGAGTCTTTAGCATTTCCAATAAGCGTTCAACTTTTTCTTTTTCTTCTGCTAATCGCTGTTCTAATTGTTCAGCACGTTGCCTTTCCTGTTCTGCACGTTGCTTTTCCTGTTCAGCACGTTGCCTTTCCTGTTCTGCACGTTGATCTGCTTGATAAGCGCGCTGTTTTTCCTGCTGATAATATGGTAAAATAAACGCTTGATATACAGGGTCTTCTGACATTTGCATGATATCCGGGCGCTGATATAAATCTGAAATACGAAATTGGAAACCGGGTAATTCAATGGATTGTAAAATACCCTGTTTGGGTTTCATTTTTTGATATCTTCCTGTTGGCGCAAGATGATAAAAAGCCGTATGCGTTTGCTTTCGATCCAATATATAATACTCTTTGACCTTGATCTGACAATATTCCTGTTTTTTGACTTTTGTATCACGTTCAATTGCTTTACGGTTACTATCTGACAACATCTCAATACACATATCTACAATTCCATGAAAGGTACAGTCCCTGTTTTTAATGCCAATCGTATTGCTGTTTAAAATCACACCAATATCCGGTTTACGAATAGAGACTTTTTTAGATAGGCTTAGCCGAAATCCCATTTCCAGACCAATTGTCTTTGCGATCGGATAAACTCGCAAAAAATTACGTAATAGATCAGCAAACCAGTCCCCCATTAAATATGCTTCATAATCAGACACGGGTTTTTCCTCCAAAATTCCATTGTTCCATTCGTAATGAAAATCACCATCTTCATAATAATTTTCCCAATATTCGGCTTCAGAAACTCTGCGGCCGTCTTCACTTTGAATACCGTCTTCTTCGTGTTCATCATACGATATTCGATGCTGAGGATATTGGCATCCTCTTGCCAGTATCTCTTTTACTTGAAATCCCATAATTTTTTCCTCCAGATAGAGATTTTAACCCGGAATCCAGAGAAGCTGCAAAAATACATATATTCTGGATTCCGTATTAAAATTAAAAAATATTCATTTTTCAATTTTCTTCGGAATGACGTGTCGTATTGTTGCTATAAAGCCCCCCAACCTTTAGATACGCCCAAATCATGATAATCTATTAATCATGTGAATCAAGGTTCAGACAATCAACGTCCTCAGCATAACTATAGCATTCAATTCCTAATTTATCTGCAACAGTCCGGCCCGGTTTATCTATCATCGGTGATAAGATCATTTTTTTCGTTGCCTTTCGTTGCGTCTGGGCTTCATAAAAATCCACCTTCCGCATAAATGTATAGACATCTGACTTATTGATTGATGCTTTTATTTCACATAGAATTAATTGACCATTACGAATAATCAAATCCAGTTCTATTTGATCAGGTCTTCCAAACACTACGCCTTCATTATCATATGCCAGATAGCGTTCGACTTTAACCGTGGAAAATTTTTCT
>PDZT01000156.1 GCA_002753105.1 Deltaproteobacteria bacterium YD0425bin50
GTATAAATTTGCCTTTCTTGTGTGACTAAAAAAAAATTAATTTCAATAGGTTTTGTTTATTGAACAGGTCAAAACTGCACAAAGTGTAAAAGTATAGATATCTATAGATAAGGAAAACATATTCATGTTTACACGATT
This sequence comes from Deltaproteobacteria bacterium YD0425bin50, assembly GCA_002753105.1. Lineage (GTDB taxonomy): Bacteria > Desulfobacterota > Desulfobacteria > Desulfobacterales > YD0425bin50 > YD0425bin50. The sequence continues at coordinate 139 of PDZT01000156.1, forward strand.
TTTTATAGCATTAGGAACTGCTTGTCTTGTTCCGACACGCAAACGCAACCATAATGGATATTTTTTAAAGTGGGATAAAGAAGGCTTTTTGTTTGATCCCGGCGAAGGCACTCAACGTCAACTCGAAATCGCTGGAATTTCAGTATTTGATATAACCAAAATATTTATTACCCATTTTCATGGAGACCATTGTTTAGGCTTACCCGGTATTCTACAAAAAATTTCCATAAATCGGGTTCCTCATACCATTGAATTATATTATCCTGAAACAGGTCAAAAATATATCAATCACTTAAAAGAAGCCTCAGTATTTCATAATTTTGCCCAAATTAATGAATGTGCCATTCAACACCAAGGGGTTATTTTTAAAAATCAGCAGTTACAAATTCGTGCATTATCTTTAGATCATCCCATAGATACATTTGGTTACCGTATTCAGGAATATGATACGATATCTATCATACCTGAAAAAATTGCTAACTTAGGTTTGTCTGGTCAAGAAATTGGTCGTTTGAAAAAAGAAGGACAGATTGAACACAATCAACAGATAATTCACCTATCCGATGTAGGCATCCCCAAAAAAGGTCAGAGCATCGCTTTTATAATGGACACCTGTTATTGTGATGCTGCAGTAGAACTTGCTGAAAATGTAAACCTCATGGTTTGCGAATCCACCTATCTTTCCCAAGATAGCGCTTTAGCATCTCAAAACAAACATTTAACTGCATTGCAGGCAGCAGAAATTGCACATAAGGCGAATGCTAAACAACTTGTGTTAACCCATTTTTCCAATCGGTATTTGAATATTGTTGATTTTGCTGACGAGGCTAAAAAAATTCATTTGAATTCCGTCGCTGTTCAAGATGGTGATTGTATTGAAATTCCATTACAAAAACGTTTTGAACCAGAACCTAGCTGAACACATATTAAGGAATATGTAGAGAATATGGCTCAAAAATTCTGGCAATTGATTCCAGTGAATTATAAAGCAGACCCTTTTGTTATGAAAACATCACCTATTGTATTAGGCCGCTCTGGGAAATGTGATATTTACATTGATACCCCTTCTATTTCCGAAACCCATATCCAATTCCAATTGGATAAAGCGAACTTACTGGTTTATGATTTAGATAGCGCGATGGGTACGTTTATAGATGATGAAAAGATAAAAAGCATGGAGATAAAGGCACTTCGTGATGAGCAAAAAATAAAACTAGTGGCTGGAACAATTGAATTTATTCTCCAATATTCAACAGATAGTATTATTCCAAAAGAAGAAAAAAAAATAATTCAATGGTTTTTCATTCATCAGGGCAAACAGTACGGGCCATTAAAAAAAGAGGATTTATTCAAATTTATACAGGATGGCTTGCTGGTACCTGCTGATGATGTGTGGCATTCAGGTCTTGACTACTATATGAAAGCATTCGAAGTTAAAGGGCTGTTTACTCAAGGATATATGAATGCCAGTGACGATAAAGAGATCATTTGTCCTTATTGCTGGAATACATTTAGTATTGAAGATACTCTTGTTATTTCCTGCCATCCAGAGTTGGGTGGCGATAAGGTTTTAGGAGAGTCAGAGCAATCCCGTTTTCTGCCCTCTCATTTTAGGCCAAAAGGAAAGGCTATTGATTCAAAAGGGTTGCTTTGTTTTGAGAAAGCCTGTCCTACATGTCATTTGAAAATCCCGTCTGATTTGCTTGTCAAAGCGCCACCCATATTTATAGCCGTTGTGGGAATCCCCGGAAGTGGTAAATCCTATTATTTAGCTAGTACCACATGGAAATTGCGGACTATTCTGAATTCTTATTTTTCTATGGATTTTTTAGATGTTGATCCTCAAATCAACAATTGGATAGCTGAATACGAGTCATTACTGTTTAACAAAGAAAAAATTATCAAAACACCATTTGAAGTGTCGCATGTTTACCGGCAAGTCAAAATCGATGATATGTCAATTACGTTACCGCTTCCCTGCATGTTTTTTCTTAAATCGTATGATAAAAAATCGAGTCTGGGCGGTGTCAATCGGGTGATTGTGCTATATGATAATGCTGGAGAACATTTTCAGCCGGGTAAAGATTCGGCAATTACTCCGGGTACTCGATATCTGAGTCAGGCTGGGGGCATCGTTTTTTTATTTGATCCAACTGCCGATATTCGTTTTGCTCAATTATTACCCTCAGATATTGTTCAAAAAATGGATAGAAAATTACAAAGGCAGGATATTTTACTCAATGAAATTATTTCCCGATTGAAAAATCATTTAGGACTGAGTGTGGAAGATCGTTATAATAAACCCATTGTTTTTGCAGTGTCAAAGGCTGATCTTTTAAATCAATGTATCACTTCACATGATGATGATGAACTATTGAATATTTATGAAACTCATAAAGCCCTAAATCTCTCACACATTGCTAACATATCATTTAATACCCGATCCTTCCTAAAAAAATACTGTCCTGAAACCATTAATCTCATAGAATCGTTTGCAGAAACAGTGATATACTTACCTGTTAGTGCATTAGGTTCCGGCGTTTGTGAAATTGATCAGGATAGACATGCTAAACCCATATTTGTTGAAATACCGATATTGTATATCTTATCCAAACTTGGATTTATTCCTTCCTGCAAAATAACTGATCATAGCTCTGTGATTGATTCATACCAAGTGAACAGCCGTTTTATTGATTGTAAATTGCCGGCTTCAGATAGGTATATTCAGGTTCCTCTATTGTATTCAGGCTATACGATCACTTGTCCCGAAACGCATCTCAGTTTTCAGGTTCCAGATGTTGACAATACCACACGGTTATAAAAATTAGGAATTAAAAATTAAAAATTAAAAATAAGAATGAGTAGTTTATAATAAACGGTTTTCGTTTTTAAAAGGAGAAGTGATCAATGCTCGACTTAAAAAAAATTAATATTCCAAAATATCTTGAAAACATTACAACCTTTGATCCAGCAGATGAAGTATCTCCATATGAAGTTGGTCTTAAACCTGAAGATATTGATGCCATATGGAAATCTGTCGAAAATCTATATCGATCAGCAGTTTTTCCAGCAATTACCATATGTATCCGACGCAAAGGGAAAATTATATTAAACCGAGCCATTGGCCATGCAGAAGGGAATGGTCCGAATGATAATGCAGATACGCCTAAAGTGTTGGTAACTCCGGATACACCGATATGCCTTTTTTCTGCATCAAAAAGTATCACAGCCATGATGATCCATTTATTAGCTGAACGAGGCCAAATCAGTCTGATGGATCCTGTAAGTTATTATATTCCCAAATTTGGTGTAAAAGGAAAGCGCCACACCACTATATACCATATTCTATCGCATCGCGGCGGGATTCCATCCATGCCGGGAGAGATTGATCCAGAAATGGTGTTTAATTATGATCAATGTGTAGATATGCTTTGTGATGCAAAGCCATCATCCCGAGGCGGGCATCGACTGGCTTATCATGCAGTAACGGGAGGTTTTATTCTTGGCGAAATTATCAGAGTAGTGACTGGAAAAACAATACGTGAATATCTAAAAGAAAACGTTCAGGAACCATTAGGATTCAACTATTTTTCTTTTGGACTACCTAAAGAATACCATGATCATGCTGCATTAAATTATTATACCGGATATCCCGTAGCATTTCCGCTTTCATTTTTTGCCACGCGTGCGTTGGGGGCGACTTGGGATAAAGTAATCGAGATTTCGAATGATCCCCGATTTTTTAACGCAATTATACCTGCTGGAAATATATATGCAACAGCCAAAGAAGTCTGTACCTTTTTCCAACTGCTTTTAAATCAAGGTGAAATTGATGGGAAACGGATATTTCATCCGCTCACAGTTCAGCACGCAATCATGGAAACTGGAAGAGCAGAATTTGATCTGACATTTATGCTGCCTATGCGCTATAGTGCTGGAATGGTTCTCGGAAGTGATCCCATTGGGTTGTATGGCCCATATACCCAACATGCTTTTGGGCACCTTGGATTTATTAATATATTATGTTGGGCTGATCCAGACCGTGATATTTCAGTCGCGCTGTTAAATACAGGGAAACCCTTATTAGGACCCAATTTAACTTCACTCGTTCAGCTTTTATGCGTAATTTCATGCAGATGTCCCAAAAAAAGAAAATAATATTCCTTATTCCTTATTATTTATTCACTATTCACTGTTCTTCATAGAACTGATCCGATAAAATAATGGCCTCAGCAATATCACGCATGGATTTCCGGGAATCCATGCATCGCTTTTGAATCCAACGATATGCTTCATTGGCTTTCAAATTTTTGCGATGAATGAGGATTTCTTTAGCGCGTTCTACCTTTTTACGGGTTTCTAATTCTTCCTGAATGATTTTGGTTTTTACCATTAATTCTGTATTTAAAATGGCAACAGCAGCTTGATTGGCAATTGTGGTCAATAAATTAATTTCCGTTTCAGAAAATTCATATGGTACTAACGTAAAACAGTTCAATACACCTATGGGTTTATCGTTTTTTAAAGTTAATGGAACGCCGACCATTGACGCGAGTCCCATTTTTTTGGCCATGTCTTTTTCCTTAAAGCGACGGCTGCTCAATACATTTTTAATAGTTAATGGCTTTTTATGTGTCATGACATAACCCACAACTCCTTCGTTTAAAAACAAAGAACGGTCTTTTACATATTCAGGTTCAATGGCCTGTGTGGCTTTTAGCCGCATAAGTGGTGGGTTTTCATTTTCATCAAGTAACCATAAAGAACAAATCGCAAATCCTGTAACTTTAGCAGTAACAATAACAATCAATTTCAGTAGGTCTTCGAGAAACAATTCTGTTGTCATTGCATGACTAATGTTCAGCAAAGCCTTAATATATTCATCATAGGTTTTTGAGTCGATTCTATCCATACTGTATTACTCGATTTTTATATCGAACTTAGGTTCTGTTAATCAGCAAACGATTTCTTATTCGTTGATCGGCCTTGTTATTGTTTGTTTCTTTCTCTGATTTCAAATTCAAATTGGGCGATACTTGAGGCTTCAAAGAAGGAATACCGAACAACATACCCTCAGCGCTAATATCCTCATCGATTTCTGGCCAATGTACCCCATGACCGTCACCTATTATTTGCCAGTTTGCTCTCTGTTTAGGAGTCGCTTCAGATAACCTCCAAGACCATACTAATGGGACGGATATTGTTCTCCCGTCAATAAGTTGAGCCGTAATGTTATCCTTTGTGACAGTTATATCTTTAATTTTCACTTCTTGGATTTGTAGCCTTAGCATATAAACCTCTGTTTGAATTAATACTTCCAGCCCATAACGCCAAATCCAATAATATTTCCAAGAATTGCAATGGAATAGATGATTGCAATCGTAATGAGCTTAGACTGGATGCGCTTCATGCCTATCACCCACAAAGCCGCCACATAAAAATGGAGGTAGCCAAACAGAAAAATCAGCCATACACCTTTGAAAGAACGGTTCCAAAAATCATATTCCCAAATAAGATGACCGCCTTTATTTAAAAACCATTCTACAAATACACAAAATGCAGAAATCGCTATTGCAAAAATCCATCGCTCGGTTAGCGAGGGAATTTTTTTGCCATTATCATCATTCATCGAATGATAATAAATCAGCCCGGAAATCGCAAACATGAACATAATTTCAACATTCCAGCCTACCATTGTTCTTAATGCAGTTTTTCCGGGAGCTGTCCACAACGCGGATTGATCAGATAAACACAAAATCCATCCATTCAGTGTTTCATTGATAAAATCCATTCCAAAAACCGTCAAACCTGATAAAACTGCATTCCAATTACCAATGGCTCTGGCTTTTTTAATCTCAATAGAATAAATATAAAACAAAAGGGCTAAAAGAGGTATAACGTACCATTCAAGGGTAGATACATCACGGATTTGAGTTAAAGCAAGTTGCGATGCAGGCGTTTGCATATCATTTTGTCCTTTCTTTTGAAAAATCGAAAATCGAAAACCGAAAATTTATAGATACTATTCCTGAATATGTTTAACGATGTGCCCAAGTTCAGGAAAAATCAGCATATTACAAGCTAATTTACACGCGTTAATACTTCCGGGTATGCAGAATATAACCGTTTTATCAATGATTCCTGCGGTTGCACGGGATAACATTGCAGCGGTATCAATCTCTTCATAGCTTAATTGGGTAAACAATACACCAAATGCTGATAATTCTTTTGTAAATAAAGGTCGAATCGCTTCAATCGTGACATCTTTTTGGGTAATACCCGTCCCACCAGTTAATATCAGTACATCTGGAGAATGTTCTTGCATAATTTGGGAAACAGTTTGTTGAATACTGTTCAGTTCATCTGGAACAACGTGATGGGCAACCACATTACATCCTTCTTTTTTTGCTGTTTTGGTAATCCACTGACCGCTTTTATCTGTCTGTAAATTCCGTGAAGAAGACACGGTAACAACTCCTAACTTGATGTGAGTTGGCGTTTTGCTTTTATGTTCTTTAAATGACATCATTTGATCTATCCTCTCTCAATAACAACCTTATCCTCACCATCACATTCTTTGAGAAGAACATTCACATGTTCTGTAAATATGGTTTCAATACATTTCCCAACGTAATTTGCTTGTATAGGTAATTCTCTATGTCCTCTATCAGCCAATACAGCCATTTCAATACGATCTGGACGTCCAAAATCAATTAAAGCGTCCATAGCTGCGCGCGTTGTTCTGCCGGTAAACAAAACATCATCAACAAGAATAACTTTCATCCCATCCAGAGAAAAAGGAATTGCCGTTGGTTTGACAATGGGATGATGACTTACTCTTGTCCAGTCATCTCGGTAAAGCGTGATATCAATTTCTCCAACCGGAATTTCTGATCCTTCATTCTGCTGAATACATGCCTGTAACCGCTTTGCCAAGTAAACGCCTCGCGTTTGAATACCAATTAATCTTAACCGGTCTGTCCCCTTATGTTTCTCCAAAATTTCATGGGCCATGCGATTGAGTATCCGATTGATATCCATCGCATCTAAAACAACATTATTATTTTCTGTCATACCATTCTCCAAAAAATTAGTTTATCTAATCATGCCCAATTGTGTATTGTGTATTTACATTTTTTTTAAGAGATGCTACGAATTGAACATTATATTTTTCTGATACCATGTAATTTAATTTTTGGAAACAGTAAAAACTATGCGAATCTTATTTACAACAGATATTCATACCTACAGTAATCACCTTTATACAATGATCGATACAGTTAAAAAAGAAAAAGCAGAGTGTCTGATTATTGGCGGTGATATTTTCGCTCATGATGCTATTAAACGCATATCTGAAAACGAACTGATGAATTACGGAAATTATGTAACCGATACCTTAATTCCAGAATTAAAATCGCTTCACGAATCGACTGGCTGCCGAATCTTTTTGGATTTAGGCAATGATGACTGGCTGGCGTGCAGGCATTTATTGGAAAAATACGATGGCGTGATTTTTAGTTTGCTGCATATGCAAAAACACTCATTAACAGATGACGTTGACATTATTGGTTATATGAATGTTCCGCCTACGCCTTTTACTCGCAAAGATAGAGAGAAAATTGATACCCTAAACCATCCATTTATTGGAGGGCCAGTAAAACTAAAAGGTGTTGTTTCAGGAAAAGGAACAATTGAGCCTTATGAAATCATACAGTCAGCAACCCATTCAATTGAACACGATCTCTCTATCATCGAATCCATGATTGATAAACCCTTTGTTTTTGTTTCACATAGCCCGCCCTATCAGACAAATTTAGATGTTATTTTTAATGGAACGCATGTAGGCAGCAGAGCCATCAGGCAATTTATTGAATGCTATGCTCAAAAAAATGTAATGATTCTGTCATTGCATGGCCATATTCATGAATCGCCCAAAATATCTGGGTCTATTTCTTCTACCATTAATAAGTGCTTGTGTATCAATCCGGGACAAAGTCTTAAAGATAGAAAAGATTTTTGTTATGTCATGCTAGAACTTAAAGACAAATTACAGCAGGTTCGCTTGATACAGAGTTGAATAATTAATATCAAAGCATTAAAATAGTTGCTGCCAGCGGATACGTCTCAAGGTTTGTGAACTAAAGGAATTACTTACTTCACAGCTATCAGGCGTTACCGTTAAGCTCCATTTATTGTAATGAGACACCTAAACTATACACAAAAAATTGGGAGATATTTGCAGTGAAACAGATAATTGGGTTCTTTCTGGCAATGTTTTTGGGGAGTTCAATCGTCAATGCCGAACCCCACAAAAATTATGTTATCCAAATGAAAGATGGACGCCATTTTATTACTGATTATTATTGGGAGAATGGTGAACTGATCAAATTTAATTACTTAGGCGGAATAATGGGCTTTAGTAGAGAAAAAATTACTGAAATCAAAGATACAAAATTACCCGCTCCCCGTGAAATTGTTACTGTGAATCAAGATGATAATTTAGTACTACTACCACCATCAAAACTTAAGGATACTGACGAAAAACCTGCGGAAGTAAAACCTGCGGAAGTAAAACCCGCAGAAGCAAAGAAGCCTGAAACGAAAATCGAAGATACATCTGAATTTCAAACGAAAGACAATGAATACCAAATGGAACTGATTCGAATTATGAACGAACGGCAATTAATTATCGATGCCTTCAATTCCGCAAAGAAGAATAATGACCAAGAAAACATGAGTAAAAGTGAAAGTCAGTTAAAAAAAAATATTCATGCGCAAATAAAACTGAATCAGGAAACACATGATCTACACAAAGGAACACTTCCGGATTGGTGGGAAA
>PDZT01000157.1 GCA_002753105.1 Deltaproteobacteria bacterium YD0425bin50
TTAAACAGAACGTAAATTAAAAAACTATAAGGTGTTGAAGTGAAAGCAGAATACTTTATCGAACATGATCGATGAAGAAGGCGAGGTGTTGACTTCGGACACGGGAGATTTTCATGGTAAAGTAAATTCGCTTCTTCTTGTAACATTGCAATTAACTGATCATCATTCGACTTGTTGTTACTAAATGAAGTAATATTCGGATTGGGTGTAATCAACTGTTGTGTGGCATGATGAAGAATAGTGATATTATCAGTTGACACTTTTTGTTTTAACGATTGGGTTATTTCTATACTTCTTAATTGTTCTTTAGCACTATCCTCTAAATTGGTTCCCACACAATATAAATTAAGGTTATATGCCATCATTGCGTAAGCAGCAGATTCAATATCTCCGGTTTCTATCCGGCTATGATAGGCTTCTGTTAATGGATTTAAAGAATTTCTGAGATGGTGTTTTAAATGCTGTATAAACATATTTTTGATCAGTATAGTTCGCGTTTTTTCACTTTGTTTTTTTGACCTAGCAAGCAGAGATTCAGCAAGAGTTCCTAATCGATACCCAGTGTCAATATCTCCAAGCGAAGCGAAAAGTACAGAGACGGCAGAATAGATACCAAAACAACGTGGATCGTTTCCAAATTTACTCATGAGTTGCAAACCTGTTACCATAAGTATTGGAAATAATTCCTGATTAACCAAAAATGCAGATGAACCAATCCTTGTAATTATTTTCAGTTTTGCCAGTTCTTTGGGCTGCCTCATATCAGGAAGCCCTAAAAAATAATCATCAGATGTTGTCATTAAAACCAATTTCGTTTTTATCACATGAGCGATGACATCTGCCATGTTGGGATTCAGCTTGAATTTTATCCCTAATAGTTTCAATAGATGAATTCCTTGCTCAAGACATTGCTTCAACTGCCCTTTTGCTATGCGTATGAGTAAAAGAATATCTTCTGCATTTATCCTGTCCATCAATTTCTTGCATTTTTGCGAAATAACACCAAGCATTCGTTCACTATTATCATAATCACGGTTAAGATAAGCAGATTCAGCGCCTTCTTCATGCAGAGAAAGCATTAATGTATAGGTATTTTCCCATCCTTTTTCCGAAATAAGCTGTATTCCATTGGCTGCATACTCATAAGCTAATTCATAGGCACCGGCATTCTTAGCTTTCAAAACGCCCCTTAAATAAAGTTCAGCAATCCTTTTTCTTTCTACTGGGTCTTGAATAAGGTCTAATCCCACATTCATATGATTTAATATGTCAAACAGGTGTTCATCATGTTTATCGTTAGGAATATGAGTTAACAACAGTCTGCCAATGGTTAAGTGAACATGTTTGAGTTGGGACGCTTCAATGAGCGAATAAGCGGATTCATGAATTCGGTCATGTAAAAAACGATACGCTGGATTTAAGTCATGATTAACATCAAATATCAGTTTATACGAATAATCCATAGGGACAAGGATACGTTGTTTAAGGGATTCAAAAAGTAATTTCGCAATTTCAAATGCTGGTTTTTCGCACACAATGGCTAAGGTATTCAGGTCAAACTGATTCCCTATACACGCGGCTATTTTTAAGATATCCCGCGTTTCTTTTGGTAGTTTTTGAATTTTACATACCATAAGATCAACAACATTATCTGTTATATTGACCTTTTTCAGTATAGTGATGTCCCAAACCCATTGATTGATTTGATGATCAAAATGCACCCATTTATTTTCATAAAATGAATGTAATAACTGATTTAAAAAGAAAGGATTTCCATGTGTTTTTTCAATGCACAATTCTGCTAAAGGTATAGACGCTTCTGAAGGCAGATTAAAGGTATCTGCAACGAGCTGCTTAACGTCTTCAATGACTAATGGCTGTAACACAATGGTCTGAACTGTGATGAGTTGTTTTTTCCATTCTTCAATAGCAACGGACAGCGGATGTGAAAAAGTAATTTCATTGTCCCTATAAGAGCCAATAATAAATAGATTTTTGGTATGCACGTCAGTGATGAATACTTCTATTAATTTAAGTGAGGGTATATCAATCCATTGCATATCATCCAAAAAAATAACCAGCGTTTTCTCACGGTTGCCTAATACATGAACAAAATTTTGCAGTATCATGTTAAATCTGTTTTTATACTGTTCAGTATCTAACTGAGCAAGTTCGGGTTGTTTTCCAATAATAAGCTCAATTTCTGGAATAACATTGATGAGAATTTGTCCGCTATTTCCTACTGCATCTAATAATGCCCGGTGTAACTGGGCAATACTGTCTTTGCTTTCAGATAGAATCTGTCTTATCAATAGTTGCATTGCTTCAATAATTGCTGAATAAGGAATATTTTGTTTAAATTGATCGTATTTTCCTGAAACAAAATACCCATTGTGCTGCATGACCGGTTTTTGGATTTCATTAATGACCGAAGATTTACCTATGCCCGGGCCACCTGTAATCAATAGCACTTCTTTAGAACCCATAGTAACCCGATGAAAGGTTTCAAGCAAGGTTTCTATGTCTTTTTGCCGCCCATATAGTTTTTCTGGTATATTGAAAATATGAGCAACATCTTTTTCTCCGAGTGTAAACGAGGGAATACATCCCTGCTGTGTGAAGTGATCAAAACATACCTGTAAATCATGTAAAATCCCAATCGCGCATTTATACCGATCTTCTGCTGCTTTTGATAATAATTTCATTACAATATCAGAAAAAATTGGAAAAACTTTTGGATTAAACTCATGGGGTGGAATCGGTATTCGGACGATATGAAAATAAACCATTTCTAAAGGGTCATGCGTGTTAAACGGAAGACGTCCAGTCAACATTTCATAAAACGTTATTCCAAGCGAGTAGAAATCGGTTCGATAATCGATGGATCGATTCATTCTGCCGGTTTGTTCAGGAGAGATATAGGGTAACGATCCTTCTAACATAGTGTTATTCGGATGTATTGCATTCTCTAATGATAGCTCTGTGGATATGCCAAAATCAATGAGTTTAACCTGATTGGTTTTTCTATTCCAGACAATGTTGGATGGATTAATATCCTTGTGGATAATATGCTGATGGTGAACGTCTCTAAGAATGCTTACTACTTGAATGGCTAAATATAAAAAATCGCTTAACTCACGTTTTGAAGTCTGAAGCAGTCTATCCAGCGATTCGCCTCCAAAATCTTCGATAACCATGACAAGGGTATTATTGTATTTTTGCAAGTCATAACATTCAATAATACCCTCTAATTTCAAACTGCGGGTTATTTCATACTCGCGTCTAAACCGCGCTAATTCTATTGATGTCGGATATTCTCGGTTTAACACTTTTAATATAACTGGAAAGTTATCAGGAATCCGATTAGCTCTATACACAATAGAATTAGAGCTTTCATAAAGCTTTTCCACAATTTCATAATTTGCAATTTGTTTATTTGGCATATCATTCTTGTCCTATCAGACGAATCAGAGTTCAGACAATAATTATAGATTTTCAGATATTAAATTTCACAATTGAAAGCAAAATGAGAAGTGGTAAATTCCCGTAGGGGCGAGGCATGCCTCGCCCCTACAATCGTTCATCTTTGCAATTATTTATCTAAAAATCTGTAGATTTTGTTCTTGTTTTTGTTTCGGCTGTCTTGAACTATGATTCATGTGATTCATGTGATTGACATGATAATCAAAGTTAATCATAAACATCAGACGAATCAGAGTTCAGACAATATATTAGTGGACGATCATTAAAATATTTTTGTGAACGTCAAAAATGTTCGTTGCGTTTCTGGCCTTCCGATGCCGGGTCTGCCTTCAATTCCAAAATCAAAACTCATATTCAGCCCCACCATCATTTTCCATGGCGGATAAATCATGGAAACCTGAGGCCCAATGCCAAATGCTTTTTCCTTATGCGCCCCATGTGCATTGCTGTCGTCTGTAACTTGCCATTGGCAATACCCGCCAATGCCGACATCAAATATCCTCGCCACTGTTTTTCCGACACCCCATTCAAAATGAAAATCATCACCGGGCGTATAATTTTTGTCTTGTTTTTCTGTATGTATTTCATAACGGGCAACTAAAGAAGCTGACAATGATTTATTATCGTCCAAAAAATACGTTCCACCATACGAAACCATATAGGTGTACATATCTTCACCCGGGTCTGCAGGATCGTCAGTAGCTCCTGTTGGTAAAAACATGGCAAACCCGGCGACAAAATCCCATCTCTTGCCATACCATGCCAAAATTATTGGCTCCACAACGATATCTCCGATTCCTACCATATTGTCATCAATACCTAACGCACCAATCTTAATGTCTCTTACACATATTGGAAAAAAAATATTAGACGCTAAATGAGCGTTGAATATTTTGATATCTTTGGATACCCAAAGGAACCGATTCACATTGACGAATAATTTTGCCTCAAAATCAACAGGTATTTCATCGCCTTTTTCATTCACCAGCTTATCTGAAGTGATATACGCATTATACATCTTATAATACAGGCCGGGAGGAGGCGCTGAACCACACTTGATACCTTCAACGCCATTTGGATAAGATTCTGCATGAACAATTTTGTTTGTTAAACTACTAATAGACATCAGGCATAAACATAACCATAGAATTTTTTTCATTTCCTGCTTCCTTTCTTATTGTGTTTTTTTTTGTGTTATGGAGGATGGGATTTTTTTAAGGCAAAGGGTGCATTCCCAAAATATGACAACAAATAAATAATGAAAAATGGTACCGCTTTTCTTTCATTTAATACAACAAAACCCCGAAGGGGTTAGACATACCAGCCCAGGGCAACGCCCTGGGTAATAGATACAAACAGCTTTTAGCCCTGAAAGGGCGTGACAAATAAAAAATAGAGGATTAATTTTGTCCCAATCATTATCAAAAGTGCTTCTTCATCTATTGTTTAGCACAAAAAATAGGGAAAAAACCATATTGAAAGAAGAGCAAAAAATTTTACTCTTAAAATATGGGATTGACTTTGAATTATATCACGCCCTTTCAGGGCTAAAAACTGTTTATATCCATTACCCAGGGCGTTGCCCTGGGCTGGTATGTCTAACCCCTTCGGGGTTTTGTATTTGTTTAAAAAAACTTATCATTCTTTTTGTCATATTTTGGGATTGCACCCTAAGGCAAAAAGCAAAAAGTTAATCATGAAATCCTATAATCAAGCGAATCAAGGTTCAAGACAATGGGAAACGATGATCAACGCCTAATCTTTAGTTTTACTCATAAACAATATCAAGAATAAAATTATTTTTATTATTTATTTTTTTTAAAAAAAAGGACAGGCGAATTGCCTGTCCTTGATGGCGGGAATGACAAACTAAGTTTAGGATAAGGAAAGCAAATAGGATCGCAAATTGGTTTTTTTGTTCTTAATACCAAATTTGTTTCTCAAACTGTTCCGATGAAATTCAATTGCGCGTGTAGAAGAAGTCAATACTTCAGATATTTCTTTGCTTGTTTTGCCTTCTTTGACCAATGCAGCAATCTGGATTTCTTTAGGTGTAAGACTAAAATAATTTGAAGACAATTTTCGTAAAAATGGAGAAGCAATGTCTTCAAGATTTGTTTCAATAATATCTATCAGAACCTTGTGACTGTCTGTGAGTTCGAGTTTCTTTAATCTTTCAAGATATGGGAAAACCAATTCTTTCATGTTCGTTACGATATTATCTTCTAAAACTGATTTTTCTTCTGATCGGCGTTTTAACAGTACTTTAAGAGCAGATTCTGCAATTTCTTTATTTTGAATTTCAATTCCTAATTTTGCATTGAGATCAGAAAGTTCTTTGGTGCGCTCCCTGACTCGTTCTTCCAGTTGGGTCTGTGCTTTTGTCATGGATTCATGGGCAACTTTGATATCCGTAATATCTCTTCCAACTGCCTGAAATTCTATAATGGTATTTTGTTTCAACACAGTACCCCGAACACGCCATTGCAGCCATCGGGATTCCCCTGAAGAATTTTTTACCAAAAATTCAATAGTTGACGAAGCCTGCGGACCTTTCATACCATCAAGTACTTCAGTTACTTTTTTGACATCGTCATCAATAATCGCATGAGGGAACTTTTGCCCGACGATAGCTTCACTTGTTTTTTCAAAGAAGCGACACAATGCCGGATTCACAAAATTGATGACTTTATCTTTACCAAAACGGCAAATCAGTTCAGTCTGATCTTCAACAATTGCTCGATATCTTGTTTCACTTTCCCTGAGTTTTTTATCCATTTCTGCTTTTTGCATTGCTATTTCAATGGTTGCCTGAATCTGGTTTTCCTGAATGGGCTTAATGATATATCCAAACGGTTCAGCGGGTTTGGCTTTTTGAATCAACTCTTTTTCTGAATGGGCACTCATAAAAATAATCGGAGTCTGAGTATCCCCATGAATTTGTTTAGCAAGAGTAATACCTTCAGGGCTGCCCTGCATCATGATATCCATAAAAATCAGATCAGGTTTATGTTTCTTGACCATTTGCAACGCTTGTTTTGGGGTATTTGCTGTTCCTACAACACGATATCCCATTTTGTTTAACATCTCTTCTAAGTGAGTAGTGATAATGGCTTCATCATCAACGACTAAAATGTTATACATGTTCTTCACCTCTTTCATGATTGTTGGTTAAATGAATTGTTACTAGTGTTCCATTGTTATTTTCAAATGAAATACTACCTCTTAACTGACTACAAATTATATTACGAACCAGCTTTAAACCTAAACTGTGGATTTGATCTATATCTAAATGGTCAGGTAATCCAGGTCCATTATCTCGAATTACCACAATAATATCACCATTATACTGATGAAACATACGCATGTCAATACATGGATTTTTAGAATATTGAACTGCATATTTAAACGCATTGGAAATTAATTCATTTAAAGCAATAGTTAACGGAATGGCCACAGTCACAGGAAGATAGATAGATGAATCAATATCAATGGTTATCTGAGCAGTTTGTGCTTGAGCATACAGTTTTGACACGCTGCCAATTAACTCATTCAGGTGTTTTTTCATATCAATTTGATCAAAACGATCACTATTGTACAATTGGGTATGAATCAACGCAAGATTGATAATTTTTACGCGTGCGGCTTGAAGTGAATTTTTACATACAAGGTCATCGCTTCGATTCGCCATCATATCTAGTAAACTTGATATGATTTGCAAGTTGTTTTTTACCCGATGGTGGATTTCTTTTAGCAAAAATTCTTTTTCTTCAATTAAACTTTCAAGTTGCTGACTGTATAATTTCAGTTTTAAATGCGCATTGACTCGTGCCCGAACAATATTTGGATGAAAGGGTTTGTGAATATAATCGACAGCACCTAATTCTAATCCCTTGTATTCATCCTCCAATTGATTTTTTACCGTAATAAAAATAATTGGAATTTTTTTGGTTTTGGGATGGGATTTTAATTTCTGGCAAACAGAAAATCCATCCATTGTTGGTAAAATAATATCAAGCAAAATCAAATCTGGAACATGGATTTCTGTAAGTGAAATCGCATCTTCACCGTTTGTTGCGACAATAATGTTGTGTTCCTGTGAAAAAATCTGACTGAGAAGCTTAACATTAATGGGTACATCTTCAACTATGAGTAGCTTTTGTCTTGGCAGAGTTTCCATGAATACGTAATTACGAATTAGAAATTCGTCCTTATATTAATGTTTAAAACTTCGTTGTCCTGTAAAAACCATAGTAACATTGGATTCATTACATGCTTCAATACTCTGATAATCATTTAATGATCCGCCCGGATGAATCACTGATGTTATACCTTCACGAATCCCTACATCAATGCCGTCTCGAAATGGAAAAAACGCATCGCTGACCATCGCAGAACCCGTCAGCCCACCTTTTTCAAGGTTTACCTGATGATCAATGTCTAATTTTTTATCAGGATCGGTCAATTCATGATACGGAACATGATACCGTTCATAGCAATATCGATCAGCTAATTTCCGATAGGCTTTATCTCTCGCAATTTCAGCAACACCGACACGGTCCTGCTCACCCGTTCCAATACCTACGGTAACGCCATGTTTTACATAAATAACAGAATTAGAGGTTATTCCAGATTCAACAAGCCATCCAAAAAGCAAATCATCGTATTCCTGCTCTGTGGGGTGTCTCTGAATGGTATATGTTTTCCCCTGATACGTACATTCTGCAAAGATCAAATCGTCTTTGGTTAGTGTTTTTGGCGCATACGACCATTGAACAATCATGCCGCCATCCATAAGACTTTTAAAGTCAACATATCGCTGCCCAACATACTGATGCAGTTTATGGATGTTTTTGATCCGCATAATCCGCAGGTTTTTACGCTTAGTTAATATATCCAGCACATGGTCTTCAAAATCAGGAGCGACCAAGACTTCAGCATATTGTTGAGCAATCGCTTCAGCAGTAGGCTTGTCTATCGGCCGATTTGTGGCAATACATCCTCCAAATGCAGCGACCCGATCTGACATATACGCTTTGAGATATGCGTGTTCCAACGTATCTGATTTGGCAACACCGCATGGATTGTTATGCTTGATAATGGCCACACACGGCTTATCTGAAAAATAACGCAGGATATTCAACGCATTATCCGCATCTGTAATATTGATTTTACCCGGATGTTTTCCAAATTGGAGTAGTTCAGCGTCAGAAACAAGATATCGTCCGGGATGAATGGTTTCAATACCTCCCAACATGAGATTACCATTGATGAGCTTATAGAAACCTGCTTCCTGACACGGGTTTTCCCCGTATCGCAATCCCATTTTTTCTTGTTCTACAATCCATTCCACTTTTTCATACATCAATGTTTGACGATGATCTCCATCAATGAAGCTGATTTCCATTTTTGGAGAAAAAT
>PDZT01000158.1 GCA_002753105.1 Deltaproteobacteria bacterium YD0425bin50
TCCATTGTTGCTTTTTGACTCATTCTCATTTTGATCATTGTGGATCTGTCGCTTATTTCAAACAGCAGTATCCAGAATTAACCGCGTTTGCCTCTGGTGTGGCTCAAAAAGTGTTTAATAAACCATCCGCAATTTCTTTGATGAAAAAGTTAACCCGAGCTGCTGCAGATATAACGCATCACTATTTTGGCATAACAGTTGAGCAAATTGAAACGTATCCGTTTATTCCTTTTACCATAGATCAGGCTATACATGATGATGGTATTGAGATATGCGCTGGATCTGAAGTAACGGTTAGAGGAATTCCAACACCCGGACATACAAGAGACTGTATAAGTTACTACATTCCCGAAAAGAAATTATTATTTTCATCAGAAGCATTAGGGATTGCAGATCCCACAGGATATATATTTTCGGAATTTCTGATTGATTATGACATGTATTTAGAATCAGCAAAACGCTTACAGGAACTGGATGTAGATATTCTTTGTATTGGTCATAATTATGTGTATAAGGGTGAATCTGCAAAACAGTATATTATTGATTCCATACGGCATTGTGTTGAATTTTATGAGCTTGTGTCTTCCTGTTTAACTAAAGAAAATTTTGATATTCAAAGAGTTATGAAGCGTATTAAAGCAATTGAATATGATGGTAAATCCTCTCCGCAACAACCTGAACCTGCATATTTATTGAATTTAGATGCAAAAATAACTGTTGTGAAAAAAAGAATGCTTTAATATTGCTTTCCAGTATGTTTTTTTGTTGAGTTATTGTTTTGTTCATAAGGGGTTACAATGCATTATATTAAAAAATATGCAAATCGAAAATTGTATGATACCACAGATAAACGATATCTGACAATGGATCAATTAGCCGAAGTCATCAAATCAGGTAAAGAGGTATCGATTATTGATAATAAGACTGGTAAGGATCTCACATCATCGATTGTTTCTCAGCTTCTTGCAAGGGATGACACAACAAACACTATGGAGATACCTACAAGTCATTTGATTCAATTATTAAGAAAGGGGAGTGATACTCTGGTTGGATATGGTAAAAAATACGTTGATCTTTGGCAAAGTGCCTTTATTATGTCAAGGGATGAAACTGAAAAATTCATTAATATTTTAATTAAAAATAAAGAATTGTCTGAGACTGAAGGTACAAATCTTTTACAGGATATTCAAGCATATGTCACTAGTTTAAAAAATTGGATTACTGAAAAAGTAGATAACCGGGTGAATGAAGTTTTAAGTATGATGAATCTTGTATCTAAAGATCAGCTATTACAGATTCAATCCAAAATGGATACGCTATACCAACGTATTGATGAGTTAGAAAAAAAATTGGACACTGTTTCTGTCGATCAGTCAAAAGATAACTCATAATAACTGATTACATTATTTACTTTTTTAACGTAATGAAAAAGAATAATGAATTTATTCTTGATTGAACCCAGTTTTTGTGCTTTAGTGCATTATTTTTTGATCTTTGTAGTGAAATAGCATTAAGTTATTTCAGGAAATAATCATGTTAACATTTTCAGGAGGGAATCATGACAAAAAAATTAGAAGAATTAAAAGATTGGGTACAAGAGGCGATTAATGATGGCGCAACATCAATTGAAGAAATCCATCGATCCATTGCAAACAAACCCTTTGAAGTTTTAGAACGACTCAATCTTTCTGGTGAAGTGGTTGGTAAAATTCAGGATTTTCAGAATAAAACAATCGGTAATGTATATGATTTTATTCGAAGCATTAACGATAAAATCCATGAAATTGCTACAGAATTATTAGCAAAATTGAATAAAGACAGTAAAGAAGATAAAACTGAAAATAAAGACGCCTAAGTCAAATTTTAAGTTCTTCAACCAAACAATACCCGTGATGTAGGAACCGTTAGATTTAACGGCCTACATCCTTCAAATTAGGAGATCAAACTTATATGATGAAATTAATAATTTTTGTAGGGAGCATTATCTCATTTATCATAGGTAGTATTGTTTTTCTGATTGGTATTGGTGCAATTGCGGGTTGTGCAGGCGGCATTATAGCTATTCTTGCAGGCGGTATTATCTCTTTCATCGGTATCGCGGCTGTGGTGAGTATGCTTCTTCCAAATTCAGATAAATTATTTATGAACTCACAACACATCAACAGTGTTATTGATCTGATTAAACAAAATGGCCAATGGGTTTCGGGCTAACTTCCAAACGTAACATTGCTTTTGTATTATTTTGTGAGAAAAAAAAATAATTATTGGGCAATGTAATCTTAAATGACGTATATTCACTATCTTTCGATTCAAATTCAATAAGCCCTTTAATGAAATATTCATTTTTGGGCAAGTTGTTTCATACAACCTAAAAAAATAGATAAGCGTTTTTTTAGGTTTAGCCCTCTATAGAAACAGCCATCGTCTGTTCAACAAGCTGCCTTCATTGGCTTTATTATGCTGCCTCTATCGGAGCATAACCAGCACGTTTTCCTCGTACAAATCGTCGATGATTATGGTAATCGGTTCCTTTTTTCTCGTTGACATCAATTTCTAATTTACTTGCTACAGCAAAAATTTTATTAGCTGAGATATTCCCTAATTTTCTAAAAAAATACATAATTTTTTATTGGAACTTCTTGTTTATCCTGTAATCTTTAAATTATGGGAAAAAAGAACATTGACTGGTTCTATGAAATACGAGTAGTATTATCTAAAATAGAAAAAAGGCAGATAGATGTGCAGATATTAAATTTCATATTTGAGAGTATATGAGTTGTAACCATTCGTCGTAGGGGCGTACAAAATTATAAAGGTAAAAAAAATGAATCCCATCAGTAAACCCAAAAATGGCAAACAAAAACAGTCGGTTCCTTATAAAGGAAAACCTAAGTACCATTCAAAACGTTTCTCAGGTAAAAAAAAGCAAGCGCGAATTTCAACTATTAAGGCTGGCGCGGATAACCGTTTAAAGAGCGTATTCAGACATATTGGGATTCCAGAACTTAAACCTTTTATTCCAGATCCGTTTCAGACTCAGGCCATCTCAGCACTATCATCCGGTGACTGTCTTGTTACTGCACCTACAGGAGCTGGTAAAACATGGATTGCTGAACAAGCCATTCAAAAAATGATGAAAAAAGGCTTACGATCCTGGTATGCAACTCCATTAAAAGCCTTATCGAATACCATTTTTAGCAGATTTTGTAAGTTATTCGGCGAGTCCAATGTTGGTATTCTTACAGGGGATCGAAAGGAAAATTCAGACGCTCCAATTATGATTGGAACAACAGAAATTTTACGAAATCAACTGTATGATGCCATGTCCAGAGGTGAGGATTTAAAAGCAGATTTTGTGGTTCTTGATGAAGCACATTATTTGGGGGATATGGATCGAGGCGTTGTGTGGGAAGAAATTATGATTTATCTACCCCTGCGAACTCCTTTATTGTTGTTATCTGCAACCATTGGAAATGCCCAAGATATTTCAACATGGCTAAGCGATATTCGGAATCGAACATGTCATGTGGTTCAAGAATTCAATAGGCCAGTCCCGTTGCATTATCTATTTTTTCATCCAAGCGGAACTCTGTTACCATTGGTGACAGAATCGCATCATAAACAAACCAAAAGCAAAATCTATAAAAAGGTGTTGACATATTTAGATGAAAAACAACCCACATTTTTAGCTCCTGCCCGCCAATTACCTCCAATGTCAGACATTATTAAAGTGCTGTCTAAATACAATTTATTACCGGCAATTTTCTTTTTAAAATCTAGGGCTGATTGTGATAATTCACTGGAGTTATGCAACGAAGAGATTTTACTCAATGATCTTGAGCGCCGGGAAAAACTCAACACTCGTATCCATGAACTCATAAAACACTTTCCTCATCTTAAACGTCACCGGCAACTATGGCACCTTGAGCATCTTGCTGTAGGTTCTCATCATAGCGGTCAACTGCCTATATGGAAATCAGTTATTGAAACGTTAATGACTGAAGGGCTGCTTGATGTGGTTTTTGCTACATCAACAGTCGCAGCCGGCGTAAATTTCCCTGCACGCTCTGTGATTATGATGAATTCGGATCGGTTTAATGGCACTGAATTTTTAGAACTTACCCCAACAGAATTTCACCAAATGACAGGTCGGGCAGGTCGTCGAGGAATGGATAATATTGGTTTTGCAATTACGATCCCGGGAAAATTTATGGATTTACGGTTGATTGCAAACTTGATTCATTTGCCTCCATTAGATGTGTTGAGTCAATTAAAAATTAACTTCACAATGGTGTTAAATCTCTTAATGTCTCATACTCCTGATCAAATCAAGTCACTTTTGGCCAAATCTTTTGCTGCTTATATGAATTCAAATTCCAAAAAAAAACGTCATGAATCAGATATCAATGATGACCCTTCAGAACTTTGGTATGAATTTGAACGTCACATGGAATTTCTGATTGAAGAACGATTTGTGGACAATAATGCGAAACTGACGGTTGATGGCATATGGGCTTCGCGGTTACGAATTGATGCACCTTTGCTTGTAGCTCATGGATTTCGGCTTGGTCTGTTTCCTCAAAGCAGCCCAGCTTTACTTGCTGCAATGACAGCTTGTTTTGTCAATGAACGGGAAAGCAATGATGACCACATCGATAAATCCAGAATCTCTCAAGAACTTTACCGTTCCTATGTAACGTTAATTCATGGACTTAAACCCTTTGCAAAAAAATTAATCTCACATGGATTCCAAGCCCCAGTCTTGTTTCTTCAACCTGCTCGTCTGATTTATGAATGGGCATCAGATGAATCTTGGGAGCTTGTATATAGCCATTCAGATATTTCTGAAGGAGACCTTGCAAAACTCATTTTACGAACTGCTGATCATTTAAGGCATTTCCGCAATCTGAATGAGGTCTTTCCAGAAATTGCTAATAGTGCAGATAGTGCAATAGAATTGATTTTAAGAGAACCTGTGATTTCTTATTTTTCAGGATAAATCAACAATCGAAAATCGAAAAACCTGAAAACCTATCTATCTATTCAATTTTTTTAATCACATTCATGGTTTCTTTTACCGGATCTGTTTTTTCGCGGGCAGGTCTTAGATTGGGTGGCGTTGGTGGATACACTTTTAGCAATTGTTTGATCACCATGCATTCCATATCAGTAAATCCCTGCTGATGAAGATATGTATCAAGCTGCGAACCTGTACGGTTTATTCGGACTTGACTGAATCTGCCAGTTAAATTTTGAATAATGGGCTGTGTTTCAGTACGGGTTAAAATCTGTTGATAGGCATTCGTTTCCTGTTGTTTGAGTCTTTTTAATTCCTGATTAGCATGATCGTGTAATTGTTTTATGGATACATCCCTGTCTTTAATTACGCGGTCTGATTCATCTTTAATAGGTTGAATATTAATTAAAAGAACTTTTGACCACAAGACAATTGCTTGCAGTTCATCATCTGAAAAAGGCTGATCAGAGATATTTTTTGTTTCTCGTTCTGATAATGTGGTTATACGTACCCAGAAGCCATCTACACGGGATTCATCAGGTCTCTGTCCAACCACAGCAAGAGGTGGGGATATAATCGTATTCCATGTATATCCACTGACTGGAAGTAATGTCCCCTCAAAAATAATATTCAAAGAAGCAAATGTTACAGAATCCAGCGTATGATATACAGGAACCCCTACACTTCCTATAACTGAACCCAATGCTGTACCTAAAACTCCTGCGGGAACCCGAAATGTTGTGTCTATCAGAGACTGGAAAAAAGCCCATGGATGTGCAAACCACCACCCAAAAACACGTTTGGTTGAACGGTCATTGGCTTTGGCAAAATATTTTTTCCATGCTTTTGGGGTGCCTTCAATTGTAAATTCTTTTAGACATTCTTTAAATGTCCACTCAAATACATCTTTTACATTTTGTTTTGCCTGATGATATTTGTCAATATGTACATATTCTGCCATATGATTTAAAGCTTTAGACCAACCTCGCTTTGCAATATGTGTGGGTGGAACATAGCCCGGACATATCCAGATATCATAGCATAAATCATTATCAACTATTTCACCATACCAGATGAGCTGACCTTTTTGCTTGAATGAAAGGAAATAGCTGTCATCAGTATCTGTGGCTGATAAAATTTGACTTGGAAATAGTATCCATCTCAAAAAAAACAGAAAATATAAAATGCGTTGACTTCGTTTTATTATTTTCATGTGATTTTGAACTATTCAGACTTTGTTTTAAGTGCTTGTTCTAAAAGTCCTTTCATTTCATTAATATCGCTTTTCATTTCATTAATGTCGCTTTTCATTGTATCAATGTCAGTTTTCATTGCATCAATGTCAGTTTTCATTGCATCAATGTCAGTTTTCATTTTATTGATATCAGTTTTTATTTCATTAATGTCTCCCTTGAGTTCATCCCTAACGTCTTTAATTTCAGTTCTAAGTTCATCCCTAACGTTTTTAATTTCAGCTTTCACTTCATTAATTTTTGTATCGATATAAGCCTTAGTTCGCATCTCACTATGGCGTATTTCAGATCTTAAGGAAGTTTCTGAAACATTAACGATATCTTCAATGGTTTTATATAAGTCATTCCTATATTCATTACATTCTCTATGTGTCACATAGCTTTTATCCATTGTGTACCTCCTATGAATTTTTAAATTAGTAATTTACAATAAAATCTGATAAATGTTACCTTTATTTGGTTTAATAATCAAGATAAATGACAGTATCTATAATTTTTAATCGAATAACCAATCAGATAAATTTTAAATAAAAAAAACTTATTGTAAGTTTTTTTTATTATTTGAAATATATGCATAAGCACTATGGTTATGTATTGATTCAAAGTTTTCAACACTGACAGCAAACCAAGTGATATTATCATCTATTAATAACTGTTGAGCAATATCTCTTACAATATCCTCTACAAATTTTGGATTTTGAAAACTTCGTTCTGTAACATATTTTTCATCCATTCGTTTTAACACAGAATATACATCACACGAAGCAGATTGTTCAACGAGCTGAATCAGGTCTTCAATCCAAAAAAAACGTTTAAATCGGGTCTGTAAACGAACTTCACCCCGCTGATTATGAGCGCCATGATCACTAATTGCTTTAGAACAAGGGCAAACTGAAGAAATTGGGACTATAACTTCAGATATCAAATCAAGGCTGTCATCTTCAAGGCTTGTTCCATAAAAACCGCACGTATAGTCCATTAAGCCAGATACACCACTTACAGGAGCTTTTTTTTCAATAAAATAGGGGAAGGTGACTTCAATCTGAGAAGATGCAGCATTGAGATGGTTCTTCATTTCTTTTAAAATGGTAGAAAATGTTTTTAATGAGCAAATTTGATCTCGAAACATATTCAGCATTTCAACGAACCTGCTCATATGAGTACCTTTATACTGGTGTGGTAAATCCACATACATATTGATAACAGCTACTGTTGCCTGAGAACCATTTTGTCTATCCAAAACAAGAATTGGATAGCGTAGATTCTTTATTCCCACTTTATTGATTGGAATATTACGATAGTCTCGTTGTTGTTGAACATCCTTCATGATTATTAATCCAATTTGAGAGGAAAAAATTATAGCAAATATTCTTGGTTAATATTATGCATGGACTTGAACAGGTTACTTTTGACATGGGGATTCAATGCATATATTGTTTTGAGAAGTGACTTCACTTCGTTACGTTTGGTAAGATTGATGGATGGACATGGATTTAGAAATTGAGGCAAGTTATATTGGTCATGATAGTCTTGAATTAATGCTTCTTCAATAAAAACGAACGGTCTAATAATGGTAAATTTACCTTTAAATAGTTTCTGAGCTGGGTGCATTGTTCCCATCCGTCCAGCGTATAACATATTTAAAAAGAGGGTTTCAATAATGTCGTCTTGATGATGACCTAAGGCAATTTTAGTACATTGAAATTGATCTGCTAATTCAAATATACGCTTTCGACGTAATCTTGAACATAAAAAACAGGGATTTTCTCGATTCAATGGGCTATGCCCTTGAAGTCCATAATCGGTATATTCAACATGAATACGGCCGAAATTGATTTGCGCATATTCTTCAAGTGCCTTTCCAAAACCATCTGGGAACCCCGAATCAACATAGACGGGAAATAAATCGAAATCAATTGGTGCACGGCGTTTCGCTTCTGATAACATATGCATTAAGGTTAGACTATCTTTACCTCCAGATAGCCCCACCAAAATGCGGTCACCATGTGAAATCATCTGATACTTATAGATAGCCTTTCCAGCTAAACGATGAATCACACGAGATATTGGAAAACGCTGTTTCACTTCACTATTTCAATATCATCATCTATAAACCTTACAATCCTTATTCACTTGTGTATTACGTAGATTTTTCTTGCAGGTTTTTAACAGTCACTTTTCCTGCAGCAATCTCTCTTAAAGCCATGACCACATCTTCATTTTTAGCTTCTTTAATTTGATATTCAGATCCTTCTCGAATCTGACGTACCCGTTTTGCAGTCATATGAACAAGTAAAAAACGATTGGGTACAACCTCTAAACAGTCTTGTACAGTTACTCGTGCCAAATAATTTCTCCTAATCTCTGTTTATGTAGGGACAAACCTTATGATTGCCCTTTTGGACTATAAAATATCTACAAGTTCATAGGTCCTTTTTCCACCCGGAGCATATAACACAACTGCTTCACCAGGTTTTTTCCCAAGAATTGCTTTACCTAGTGGAGATGCTACAGAAATACGTCCTTTTTCAATATCAGACTCATCCATACCTACGAGCTGATACGTAACCTCTTCACCTGTGTCGATATTTTCTAATTTTACAATTG
>PDZT01000159.1 GCA_002753105.1 Deltaproteobacteria bacterium YD0425bin50
TCAGCAATCATAAGGTCTCTATGAAAAAAAAATACCTGATCAGAATGTCTGATCAGGCAATGACACTGGTTTATGTTCTCATAAACTGTTATCTATTTTTTACATTTTATGAAACATGCCTTTTTTTTTAGCAATTTTTTCATTGCATTGAAGGAAGTTATAAAGCAGAAAAATGAATAGAAGATGAACAGGAATGAATTTTTTTGGTACAGGTTGTATAGTTCATATGCATCAAGCTAAGAAAGTCCCGTAGGGAATGACTCAGGGGACAGGCAAATGAAGTTATTTTAAACAAATAATCTTGGACTTAGCATGGCAAGGGACTTGTTTTGACACAATAGAATAGAGTAAGATATAAGAATAGATTGGCATGGATCATCGTTTCGGCCACAATGTAGGGGCGATGCTTGTCATCGCCCTTTTGGAGGGCGAACACAAGGTTCGCCCCTACAATTCTGTCAGGCAACGATAATGTCGAGACGAAACGATGATCAAGGCCGAATTGATTTGTTTAACAAAAGGGCAGGTATAGTAATAGTAAAACCTGCCCTTATATCTTGTCTTGTCTATCCTGTGTTTTTGTGTACCGTATCTAAATAATAAGGATAATTTCATGAAAATTTATCTTGAAGAAAAAATCGGCAACCCTGACTTGTTTACCGGTCGTAAAAAAGAATTAAAAGAGCTTCTAAACTGGACAAAAAAAATCAAACAGAAACTCAGTCCAAGCCGTGCGCTGTTATCCCGCAGAAAAACCGGTAAAACAGCCTTGCTTCAGCGGCTGTATAATATTGTCTTTGATATGAATGACGGCGTGATCCCCTTTTATTATGAAGTGAAAGAAAATGATCAATGGTGTATGGATTTCTGCCAAGATTTTTTTATGAAATTTATGTTGCAATATATTGCCTTTAAATCACAAAATCCAGAATATATCCGTTTAAAACAAATTACGTATGAACACTTAATCGACATCGCTAAAAAAGAATCTCAGCTCCATTTAATAGACTGGATTAAAAATTTTGAAGCACAGGTAAAAGAAGTATCTATTTTTTTAACATGGGATACCGTTAGAGATATTCCGCGTTCCATTGCGGAAATTAAAGATGAACGTGTGCTTCAGATGATTGATGAATTTCAATATCTAAACCGAAAAATATATCGGGATCGAGAATGCAAAAACCGAATTAGTGATTTTGCTCAAGCCTATATGAGTACCGCGGAATATAAAAATGCGCCTCTTCTGATTTCCGGGAGTTGGATAGGAATGCTCATGGATGATGTGATAAAAATACCCGGACGGTTTCGGATTTTTTTTCTGGAGAATATACCAGAAGATGAAGCATTGGAGATGATTTTTAAATATTCTGTAGAAGAAGCTATTCCGATAACTGAAGAGACAGCACAACTCATAGCGAGTTTAAGCGAGGGTAATCCCTTTTATATTAGTGAAATCATGCGTTCCAGCTTTCCGTATAAAGATTTAGCGAATAAAGAAGGCGTTCTAAAAACCCTTGAATTTGAAACGCTAAACAAACGGGGCAGCATTCGCGGTACATGGATGGAATATATTTATTACGCTTTTTCTACAGTCAATGAAGTTCATGCCAAAAATATCGTACTCCATCTATGTAAAAACAAAGACCGGGAACTTACCCGAGCTGAAATTCGCAGGGACCTCAAGCTGGAAATGTCGGATGCGGAATTAGAAAAGAAACTCAAAGCCTTAGTTGAATCGGATATTATCGAACAAGGCATGACGAATTTTGATTATCGCGGGGTTCAGGATAATATTTTTGATAAGGTGTTTAGAGGGATTTATCAAAAAGAAATTCAAGGGTTTGATCCCAAAGAAATCACCAATGAATACAAAGCGTTGTTTGAAAAATATCTTGAAAAATATCGGAGACTGTCTGGTGAATTTAGTCATTATAAAGGCATGTTTGCTGAGTTCATGATCATAAAACGGTTGATGTATCAGGCTTATAAACAAAATGAAGTCTATTTGTCGATGATGCACAACCTTCCCCAAGATTTTCGGTTCACGGAATTTAAGAGCGTGTGGTCGTATAAATCGGCGCCCATTCATCAACGGGATATTCAGATTGATGTGTTTGCTCAAGCTAAACCCGATGAGTATTCTCTGATCGGTGAAGTGAAAAACCGGCAGGAAGATAAATTTTCTTTGGATGAAGCTGTTCGTTTCAAGGAAAAAGCAGAGATTTTGATCGAACTGGAAAAGGTAGAAAAATCGGTCTTGTTTGTTTTTTGTAAATGCGGGTTTGTTGAAGAAGCGTTGACGTATTTTGAAGCACAGGGGATGGCTTGGACAGATGAAATAAAGTGGATAACGGAAATAACTAATAAATAACTGCCATCAAAATGGGGGGATGTATATGAATATTGTTACTATCTCTCATCTTCAATTATATAGCTTAACGCAAAATACGATTTGATAATCATGTCAGGAGCTTATCTTATTAATTGCTTCATGGTTGGGCATGTTTCATTTGGGCATATTCAGGCGTTCTTTCGTGTTTAAACTGTTCATTTCGTCTTCATTGATGGTTTTAATGATTTCTTTTTGCATTTCATTAATATTTTCTAATATTTCCTTATCCTGAACCTTTTTTTCAGCTCGTGAAAGATGAAACATCGCATTTTTTAACTGATCTTTTTGTTTATAATAAATCCCTAAGTTATAATGGGTAAGACCTTGATTTTTTTGTTTTTCATAACTTTGTGCTAAATAATAATAGGCTTGGGTGTACTCTGGTCGGCTACGAATAATTTCACTAAATATATCTGAACTTTCTTTATAATTACCAAGTTCTATCAAACATCTACCTTGAATCAGTTTCAGGTCAAGATTAAGTGGTGAAGGCAGCGTTGTTATTCCTTGTATAAACTTCGATGCTTCTTGATATTGACCATAATTATACAACGTATCTGCAAGATTAATGGTAATAAACGGATCATTTGGTTTGAGTTGTAATGCTTTTTGTAGGGTTTGAATGGATTCAGGATATTTACCAATCCGATTTAATATCAATCCATAACCATAATAGTTTATTGGATTATTTTTAACCTCATTTGTCTTTAGTTCAAACTGCTTAATGACTTGAGTTTCATCGGCATACATGCACGTCAATCGGGTTTTAGACATATCAAATGCATCAGATAACAGAATGGGTTCAAGCAAATTCACTTTTTCATAATTGCTCAACCATGTATTAATAAATACAATACGATCTTCTGTTGCAGGATGAGTGTTTAAATAAGTCGGAATTTCTTTTGGACCATACCACTGTTTATTGCGAATTTTTTTTAACATTTTTAATAACCCGGCAGATGAATACCCTGCTTTATTTAAGTATTTTAAACCGCTTTGGTCCGCTTGTATCTCATTTTCCCGTGTATAGGCCAATTGTAAAGATTGCCCGGCAGCCATAGACCCGATAGTTAAAGCAGTTGCAGCCGTTGGAGCGCCGCTAAGCCCTAAAAATATGCCGGCGGCTATACCTGCAAGTGTTCCAATACCAATAGTTTTTGACCGATCTATCATGTCAGAAATATGCCTGCATAAAACATGAGCGATTTCATGACCTAAAATACCCGCCAATTCATCTTCAGTTTCCATAGATTCAAATAACCCGCTGTGAACAAAAATATGGCCTCCGGGACCAGCAAATGCGTTATATACATCATCTTTTACAATATAAAAATGAAACTGATAAGGATGAGGTGGGAGTACCTTAACAATGGAATGACCAATCTCGTTCACATAATAAGATAAGACTGGGTCTTCAATAATCTGATATTGATTATGAACATATTTCATAAACTCTTTGGAAATTTCTTCTTCCTGCTTGATACTAATGCTATAGGCTGATTGAGATTCATACAATAGTATGAAAAATAGGCATGTTTCATAAAACGTAAAAAGTAGATAACAGTTTATAAGTCAAAAAATATTTCAATACCAGCATATTCACGGTAAAGAAAATGAAACATATTTATAAAGTGTTATCTGGAACATGAAACTTGCCCCAATAAATATCAATTTAAGATCAGAGAAGGTTTTACATTTGATGGTGTTGAATTTGCCAATCGGATTTATGAAACGGTGTCACCGTCGATTGCATTTGATGCAGACTTTATGCAGAAAGCCATGAGCTATGCAAAAGAAAAAATTATGAATACATAAAACAAGTTGAGCGGATTGCGTCAATTAGAAGCAATCGCTGCGGTTTTATAGGAATCACGGGCATCATCTTCTTTGTTTTGGGCATCCCGAACGTTTGTCAAATGGAGGATGCCCGTTAACGTGCTGGTCATGGGGAGTTTTATATAAAAAATACTCCCTTTATCGATCTGACTTTCAACGCTGATCGTACCTTTATGAATTTTGATGATATATTGACATATAGCCAGTCCTAATCCGCTGCTGCCATCACTCCTGCTACGGGCCTTATCAACACGATAAAATCGTTCAAAAATGCTTAACTGTTCCTTTTCGGGAATTCCTATTCCTGTATCTGAAACAGATAATACAGCCATATCATTGTCTTTTTCAAGCATTACCCTAATCGACCCGTTACAGTGCGTATATTTTATTGCATTATCCAAAATATTATGGATCAGTCTTTTGAGACTTTTCTTATCACCTTTGACTACAATATCAGGACATAGATTGACTTCGAGACTGATATCTTTATCCATACATAGTATTTCCATATCAGAACAGACTTCACGGATGAAATCGCCAAGTTCAATCGATTCAAATAATAAGTATTCCTTCCCCGCGTCTGCACGGGCAAGTAAGAGTAATTGATTGATCAGTGTTGACATATATTCCACTTCCTGAGAAATGACCTGAAGCGATTTTCGGTATTCCTGAGGTTCTCTGTTTTTTTGAAGTGACAACGTGGTTTCAGCTTGTATAATTGCAAGAGGCGCCCGTAGTTCGTGAGAAGCGTCACTGGTAAATTGTTTTTGACGTTCAAACGCCTTTTCAAGTCTTTCGATCATCTGATTCAAAGTTGACGCAAGTCTGCCAAGTTCGTCTTTTGTGGTTACTTCTATGCGGCGGCTCAGATCATTTTCTTCGATTTCCAATGCGGTAGCAGAAATCTGATCAATCGGTTTAAAAGCCCGTTTCGCTAAAAAAACACCACCCATTCCTGATATTAAAATTGTCAACGGTACAGCAAATAAAAGGATTCGTAAAAGGTGTTGAAGCGCTATATCATTATATTTCAAAGGACGGGCGATACAAAGTGCTGCTGAATGAATCTCCAATCCTTCAATCCTTTCGTCTCTTCGTCTGCTATATTTTCCCGGGGCTATTTTGGGATTATCCGGTTTATACGGAGAGAGATAAAAACGAAGCTTTCCCATGTTGGGTACATCGATGGTTAAAAACACATTCTCTCCTGAAATTGAACGGTCTATTATTTCAGTATCCAGTCTTATTTCTGACTTTCTATTTGATATATGCATCAGGCGTTTGTCAGCATAGAAATAAAAAGAAATAAATTCCCCAGCTTCATCTTCAAACGTTCCGCTGGCAAGAATTGAGATGATATCTCTGAATTCTTTTATCTGTTTTGCCCGATTCATAAGTGTCTGGTCAAAGTTACGATGAAGTACATGTGCAAGCGTTAAGTAAACACTCGTACTCAACAAAACCATTAAGATACTCAGGATAGCCAGATACCAGAGAGTAAATCTGAATTTTATAGTATGGATAAAGTTCATTGAATTTTTTTTAACTGTTTCATTCCAACAATATTCCTGATTCTAACGGATTTTGTGGTCGACGAAAACCCCGAAGGGGTTATACATACCAGCCCAGGGCAGCGCCCTGGGTATAGGAACGTATTGCGATAAGCCCTGAAAGGGCGTTACATAATGAGGCATATGTCACGCCCTTTTCAGGGCTTATCAAATACACCACAAAATCCGTTAGAAGCAGCAATATTCTTATTCTTAATTCCTAATTCCTATACGGTAACCAGCACCCCTGATGGTCTGAATAATTGATTTACTCTGATCAGTGTCGATTTTTTGTCTTATCCTTTTAATATACACATCCACAAGATTAGACGAGCTGTCTAACTCGTAATCCCACGCATGATTTTCAATCATTGTTCTTGTTAACACAGCATTAGGGTTACGCATCAGGTATTCAAGAATAACATATTCCTTAGATGTCAGATCAATGGGGTGTTCTTTCCAAAATACTTCATGGGTTAAGGTGTTGATGACAAGATCGCCCAATTTAATTTCTGATGATTTCGATTCACCTTTTCGGCGTAAAAGCGCTCTTGTTCTTGCCAGAAGTTCTGGAAATGCAAAAGGTTTTACCAGATAATCATCAGCCCCAGTATCCAGTCCTTTGACACGATCACCAATCGTATCTTTTGCTGTCAACATGATAATCGGGGTATTTATTTTTTTGGATATAAGGTTTCGGCAAACCTCAAGTCCGTTTTTCTGAGGCATCATCACATCGAGTATAATGAGATCATACGGAGTATTTTCAGCATAATACTGACCATCATCGCCATTATAAACACAATCAACTGCATAGAGTTGTTCTTCAAGACCCCGCTTAACAACTTGACATAGTTTTTCATCGTCATCGATAACAAGGATTCGCATTTATACCTCTCTTTCACTAAGTTGATGCTCTATTGTATCTCAACCTCAATGGAATCAGTCCATGTGGCATTGAATACACCATCTGCATTATCATCTATAGAAAAAGAAAACTGATACTTTCCACAAGGTAATGATGTATTTAACAATTCTACTGGTGAGCTGATATCAACAAGAGGGTATTGAAATACAGGGATAATTCCTTCTTTCCAGCAGCCCTCCGGGAATGTATAAGAGTAAAACCCAAAAGACGTATCTGCCACCAGCCACCAGTCTGAATTCAAACCTGCGTAATCTCCTGCGTTAAGACTGGCATTCAGAGAAATTGTACTATCCAGACTCAGAATCAGCTTATCGTCAGAACCATTGATCTTAATATCAGGTACAGGTGAATTAAGTTTACCTGCACCTTCATCAATATTAAATGAAAAGACTGTTTCACCATTTTCCTTTACCCATGACCAATATTGCTGAAACGTTTCTCCCTGATAAATTTGATCTGTGAATGCAAGTTTATAGCTTACAGTAACTCCGGCAGGTGCGACATCAACACTGACATGCCCTGAAGGACCTAAAATATGGTCACCGGTAAACGCATCTGAATTATCATTGTTGCCTCCGGGGAATTGATTAAAATCATAAGCGGGCATAGGGCAGGTTACATAAATAACGCCGTCCTTTTCTTCTTTGGCAAATAAGTGATCATGGCCTTGAAAGAAGATGGAAACACCTGTATCAACCATGGTCTGATGGATTGGCCGTCCGCCCCATCCCGGTCTTTTAGATGCCCAGTCTGTTTCATTTCCCCATTCAGCCCATGATGATACATTTATCCCGCCTCGAGACTGTCCCACAACATGATGCGCAAACACAAATTTGTATTTAGCGATAGAATTTTTCAGAGTTTGACAAAACCAATTGTACTGTTCCTGACCCAGCGTCCAATCCCAATTATTGCCATCATCTTTGGCATACCAATAGGCATCGAGCATTACAAAAAGCGCATCTCCCCATTCAAAGGCATAATAATTTTCCGGTAACTGATCTTCAATCAACGCTGGGTCTTGTAAAGTGCAGCCCGTATAAAAAGAATCTGGAATTGGATTGGGATAAAATATTTTTTGAGCATTCTTTGCCCATACAGCAGGATAAGCAGAACTTGGCGTTGTGCTGTACTGCCATCCATTTTGGGCTTCATGATTACCCACTACAAAGAAAAAAGCCGCATCATTGGCAACAATGCCAAAATAAGGCCGCTGATTGATGTAAAGCTGTTGAACATCATCATACGTAAATGAAGTTCCTAATTTTGTGGCTCTAAACGTATCGCCAAGGTCTATCAGAAAGTCTGGTTTATCTCTTTTGATATTTCGTAAACACTGATCCCACAATTCAGGAACACAATGATTAATCGTTCCAAGATGTGAATCCGCTGTAATGGCAAAATTAAAAGCGCTCCCTTTAGCTCGTTGGGTATGAAATGTGTGAATATCGCTGTAAGTAACTTCAGCACCAGAAACAGTTGCTAGTCTGTAATAATAAGTCATATCAGCCTTCAAGGAATCCAGAACGAATTCACATGGGGTTTCAGGTGTGATATTTGTCTTTGTAACGCTAACTGAATTCAGGTGATCCTGAGAAGTTCCATATTCAATATACACAGAATCCTTGTTTTCATTAAATAGAATACTAACAGTGATGGATTTGTCCGTAGGTCTTCCTAAGATAATATTCCCGCCACATGTTTCGACTGCACCATAAGATGTATCAGAAGGCGGATCGTCTTGAGGAACTGTAGTATTATTCGCGTTGATAACAAATTCATAGTCCACATCTCCGATTTTGCCTTTTTGAGTAGCTTCATCATCAGGATGATATGTTCTTATGTATTGCAACGTTGCTTGATCAGTGTTTACAGTAACCCGCATATAACCAGAACTACTGACAACATCACCCTGTTGATAGCCATAATCGGATGCTAAATTAGAACTGGTATATTTATCAGAACTTAATTGCCCCATTTCGATATAGTTAATACTATCAAGCTGCTGATTCACAAATACATGATCATGACCATGGAATACTGCATTTACCTTGCCTTTTACCAATAAGTCATGAATAGGCATTTCCCAGCCGCTTCGTTTGGTATTAAACAGATATACATCATCATTGGGATTGGCTTCATCATTCGGCTCATCTC
>PDZT01000160.1 GCA_002753105.1 Deltaproteobacteria bacterium YD0425bin50
ATAGCCAATTCTGACGATTGAGTAATTGTTACTGTCTGCCCTGCTATAGTTAATGATCCTGTTCTTGGATATGTTTCTGTATTTTCTTCGATCGAAAAATCAACATATCCAGATGCTGAACCGCTTGATTCACTTTCTATACCTATCCATGGGTCATTACTAATGACTGACCATGGTGAACAAGTATTTAATAATACGTCAACCCCAATATATCCAATAGATTCGGATGCAGGAAAGGTTAAGGGATTTGGATCTGAAGTAAGTGAATAACATTCATTTTTATAAAACACAGATTCAATGGTTTGGCTGGTGGTTTAGAGAATGTATTGTTAGTTTAGCCGAATACAATAATGTCTATTTTTGGTAATCGAACTATATGGAGAGAGCCATATTGGAAAAGAAAATTATGATCATCAAAGAATAAAATTTCTTGAAGCCCAAGGATTAACCATATTAAAATTTGGGGATTCTGAAGTCTATAAAAATTTGGAAGGAGTATTGGAAACAATTTGGAAACATTGCAACATTCGGCTATAATGATAGTTGCAGATAGTTTTTTCCCTCTTAATGGAGGTTAGCAATCCCACATGCGCTAAACGTACCTGCGCGTTCAAGAGGAAACTTGAATTTTGGATTTGATCCATAGAACTGGCTCAAAAATTCAAGTTTCATAGGAGGTTGCGGATGAAAAATAGTTGAAAAATCTATTTATTTCCCCTCACCCCAGCCATCTCCCGCAAAGGGGAGAGGGAGTGCTTATACCTATCAACCCTGCTTTTTCGGAAATGGGAGGTGAGGTGAGGGAGTGTCTATACCAATTTTTTAACGGATTGAATTATAAACTATAACATAGGAACGAATAAGATAATGGAACTGTATCCAGTTAAACTAAACAATAAATATGGATATATTGATAAGGCTGGAAATATGGTTATTGAGCCTCGGTATGATGAAGCAGACCCTTTTAGTGAAGACATGGCAGGCGTTAAATGCCGTGGGAAATATGGTTTTATTGATAAATGTGGCAAGGTTGTCATTGGATTTCAATATAAGGAGGTGTCTGTTTTTTCGGAAGGACTTGTAGCTGTAAAATTTCCTCAAAAATTTATATTTCTCAAAGAAAAATGGGGAATCATAAATTCATCTGGTATTGTTGTTGTTCAACCTCTTTATGAAGAAATTGAACCGTATTCACAAGGATTGGCTGCGTTTCAGTTTGAGGGAATGTGGGGTTTTATTGATAAAAATGGAACAGTAGTTGTTGACCCCATATATGAAGAAGTGAATGATTTTTCAGAAGGGGTTGCAGTTGTTAAAAAAAATGGGAAATGTGGGTTTGTCAATACCAAAGGGAAAATCGTTCTAGAACCCAAATATGAAATGT
This sequence comes from Deltaproteobacteria bacterium YD0425bin50, assembly GCA_002753105.1. Classification (GTDB taxonomy): domain Bacteria; phylum Desulfobacterota; class Desulfobacteria; order Desulfobacterales; family YD0425bin50; genus YD0425bin50. The sequence continues at coordinate 1,385 of PDZT01000160.1, forward strand.
TAAATACATTGCATGAAGGATTAGCTTCCGCTTTGATTGGCGATAAAATGGGCTATATTAATATAAAAGGGCAAATTATAATAGCTCCTGAATATGAATATACCTTTCAGTTTTCTGAAGGCTTGGCGCCTGTGCAATGTGATGAAAAATTCGGTTTTATCAATACCTCCGGCGAGATAGTAATCTCTCCTTTATTTGACGATGCATCCTCATTTTCAGAAGGACTGGCAAGCGTTACACTTGATCAGAAAGACGGATATATTGATACATCTGGGGAAATAGTTATTGCCCCCCAATTTGATGAATGTTTTGCTGGCCGTTTTGAGCAAGGTGTCGCTTCAATAGCTATTAATGGTCAAGACGGATATATTAATACGCAAGGTGAATTCATTTGGAATCCGACTTCTTCTGAACATAAACCCAGCAGACTTGAAAAGCTGACACAATGGTTTAATCGCGGATGGTTTTTATTGAGCAACGTAATGTTTATTCTCAAATGGATGCTGATGTTTGCAATCGGCATTTTTTTATTATGTTATAACAAAAATTATGAGGCTATAATCAATGAGATCATCACTGATCCACTTGGCACACTGGTAAAGGGGTTTATTGTTGTTTGGTTTGGCACACTGATCGCCGCTGGGATTCTGTGTTTGATGTATAGAATCAGACATGGTTATTCAAGAGAATTTCTGATGAAATCCGCGTTTGATTCCAATATGCCTATGCCCGGTTGGGTAAGGTTCACATTGAAAGCGCCTATTTATACATTTTTTCTTTATTTGGGTTTGATATTCCTCTATCACTTGTTTGACTAGCCTGCTAATCTTCATTTTTATCTAATAAGAGAAAAGAGTTGAGCATGTCTTCTATTAAACGCGGATGCTTTAGTTTGTAAAGAGCCTCACAAAACCGTATAAGCATCTGCATACAAATTAACTTGCTGCCTTCAATATGACTCAGATGGGTGAGTTAATTAACCACTTGCCTCAGCCGAAACATCGGCTTATTTACATTCTATTGGGTGTAATTCAAGCTTGTCGGTTCAGAAACTGCCAAGAAAGCCAACAAAAATGTAAAATTTGTTGCTTTCTTATAGTAAGAATTTAGCCAAAGGCTGAATGAGTAGCTCGTTCCCATGCTTTTTGTGGGAATGCAGTCTGGACGCGTAGCGTCAATATTGTTTGTTACCGACAAGAATGAATTACACCCCATTCTATTGTCTTGTTAAGATATTAAATATTACTGAATATACCTATTATAAAACTGATCTAATTTTGATTTATCCTGAGTATTTGTAAAATTAATTTCCCCTTACTTTAGGGTAACTGACTACAATTTCTGAAAAAAAGTTAGCCAACACTTTTTTCGGTTCTCCGTTTAATTTTTGTAAAGCAGATTCTGCTTATTCAATTGACGATACAATTTTATTGCTTTCAGCATATTATTTGAATCATCCGGCACATCTATTGGAAATAATTTAATTCCTTTAGGCAGAAGTTCTTTTAACTCTAAATCACAAAATTCTTTAAGGTATTCTTTGAATCGTTTCATTTCTTTTTTTTGGCTTGTTGAATCCATCTATTGAAAAACATCTTTTCTCCATGAAAGATTAATTATTAATTGAGTAAACGGGTAACTTGTTCCGCACTTGTTTCAAATATCTTCAGCAGGACAGTTACTCATCTTAACCCTTTGTTCATAAGTCAGAAATGCCTTAAGAATCTTTTCTGCTAAAAAAGGCGAAGTTTTATAAAGTAAAGATTCTATACCAATGTTTATGATATCGATTCTGTTTTCAAGTTGTTGCATAAACATGCGTTCTTCGAAATCCAGCTTTTGACTAAAATAATATTTATGTGTAAAACAACCATCGATCAAGAAATATAACAATTCTTTGATGTAGGGAATTTTTTCTTTTGAAGCTTCTTTTTCTATTCCCAATATAGGATGCAAACCACTCTTGGAAAAGTCGATGGCATTTTTCTCAAGGGTTATCGCATAAAATTTCTTTTTTGCTTCTATCTCAGAGCTGGTAATCTCTTCAACCGATACAGATATAGGTTGAAGGGGAAATTCTATCAAATTAATAGCATCATACAAGCGCTTGTAATACTCATCCGAATAACCACAGAGAAGCATTTTCAGTTCTTCAAGTGTTAATTTACTTCGACGGAAGCATGTGAGAGATTGAATAGGCTTTTTAGAAGTGAAACTTCTATCACTGAACTCGGCTAACCATCGAATAGCAAGGTTGATAGACTTTAATTTGTTTTTTATATAGTTGAGATAACTTTGTTTCAGTTCTTCCAATGAAGAGATGGTTTTAATTGAATACTTGGTGATGTTTTTTTCCACATCAAATGTGACAAATTTTTGCATCGTTTTCCATGTAAAAAAAAACTTTTCCATTGCTTGTGATATATAGGCGCTCTTCTCCATCTCGTAAAGATGCCATAATTGAGATTCTCCATAACATCTTAAAAAATTAAGCCAACCAAGAATTTTTCGTATGATCGCATCAGTGGAATAATCAATTAATGCTGCATGATTTTCAATATTCTTTTCTGCACAAAAATTAAACGCAGCTTCTCTTGCTTTAATAATAATATTATTATTCGTGTTAAAAGAAAAAAAAGGATCAATTTTTTTGAATGATTCAAAAGGTTTTTGCAAGCCTATTAAATCGGACAACTCTTGAAATCTCCTATCATATTCAAAAGACAGACTATATCCCTCATTCTGACACCATGAAGTAATTTGATCAGGTGATACTATCACCTTCTCATGAATATTTTTAGCATAATGATTCGACAAATATGAAAAAAAAGTGCTAGCAAGATAAGATAGAAACGAGTCATTCACTTCTTCGTAAATATAACTAAAACGACCCATGAAATGGAAAAGAACCTTCATTAGATATCTGGCATAACGATCCTCATAAATCATATGATATACATGTTTGAAGTCATCCCAGGTTTTCATTTATTTTGTTTCTCCATACACTGAGTGAAAAAAAACAGAACTAGTATATCGTTTCAATAAAACCTTTACAATTCATGTATTTTTATAAGCCTGTCAACTACATTCCAATCTCTATCATTAAGCCAAAAGTCGCCAGTAAGTTTGGGTTGTAAATTATGCCAAGCATTTACAATATTTCTCATATGCTCTCGTATATACGCCTTATATTGATTGATTTTATCTTCCATTTTCGGAATTCTCCATGAATCCTTTATAGTTTCTGCGCTCTGCTAAGCATAATCTTTGCGCCCCTGCCTTAACCTTTTCAATGAAGCGTCACCTGATTCAGCATACCCGAAAACTGCTCAAGACTTTCTGACTTTAACGCCACCCGGAATAAACTTCGAAGCGTATCGGTCTGGGAAATTGCGTTTATTTTTTCGGAAACATGAGTCGGTAATACACCAAATGGAGACCGTTAAACCGTTTATAGAAGAATAATACCAATAAGGTTAAGTATCCGTCAACAATACAGATTAAAGATTAAATACAAATACAATACATCAACAAAAAAACCGCCTCCTCTTTACAGAAGAAGCGGTTTTATTCTGCAACAATTAATCCCCAATCATGCTGTCATGAGAATTAATGGTTTATAACAGGATGGGTACTACCAATACACCCCATCTCCTTATTCTACGTTAAAAAAGTACCAACCAAAAAGCGCTGGATCATGCATCCAATCAACTTGATTTACATCTGTACCCGTTGGAAGAACAATCCATGCTGCTAACCATTCTCCCTTATTAGACATTGGCTTAGTATCTGTAAAATCATTTATAATTGAAGCAAACGTAGGACCGGTTACTTTTTCGGCATATTTTACAAATCCAAATTTTGATAAACTTACGATGTCTTGCCATTCATCCACCAACCAAATATATTTAGCATTAATAGAGTCTGGAGGTAGTCCAATTCCGACATAGATATCAACCATCTGATCATATTCTGGGAAGTAAATATCTAATTGCATATATCCAGATAAAGTGATGCCGTTATCATCACCATCAATTAATGTCCCAACATTCACAGGTGCCGACGCAATCTCACTTAATGTCGTTGGATAAAAACCTACTGGTTCTTCAGGGAATGGAATAGCCAATTCTGACGATTGAGTAATTGTTACTGTCTGCCCTGCTATAATTAATGATCCTGTTCTTGGATATGTTTCTGTATTTTCTTCGATCGAAAAATCAACATATCCAGATGCTGAACCGCTTGATTCACTTTCTATACTTATCCATGGGTCATTGCTTATAGCCGTCCATGGAGGACAATCATTTGATAACGTATCAACTTCAACATATATAGTTTCTCTGGATGCAGAATAGGTTAATTTATCTGGGCTTATAAAAAGAGAATAACCGCATTCTTCGTCTTTAATAAACAGAGCTTTAATGGTTTGATTCGTTGTTACATTTGTAAATGTATAACTCGTAAAAATACTCATATCACCACCGACTGAACTGCCATTAACCTCTACATCAAAAAGCTTATAACCTGCGTCAGGCGATATGGTATAAGTTTTACTCGAACCACATGTGACATTAGCAACACCTGAAGGTGATATGCTTCCACCTGTGCCCGCTGTCGCAGTAATGCTTGCCGTGCAGGATTGAATAAAATTAGCTGTTACGTTCTTATTGGCGTTCATGGTTATTGTAGTTGTACTGGACGTACCCGTAGCATCTCCGCTCCAGTTCACAAAGTTATATCCTGTATTCGGTGTAGCTGTCAAAGTCACACTTTCACCGCTGGTATAACTTGCTTTATCTGGATTTTTGGATACAGAACCATTTACTGCTGATACATTAAGCGTGTAAGTTTGATTGGTAAAATTCGCTGTAATCGTTTTATTAGCGTTCATGGTTACAGTAATCTGTGTGGTCGTCCCCGTAGCATCTCCGCTCCAGCTTCCAAAGATGTAACCCGTATTCGGTGTAGCTGTTAAGGTTACTGTTTCTCCGCTGGTATAGGATGTTTTATCAGGAGAAACGGTGATACTCCCACCGGCACTAGGATTAGCTGTTTTATTAAGAGTATAGGTGTCGATCGGTGCGATAATAAAATTAGCTGTTACGTTCTTATTGGCGTTCATGGTTATTGTAGTTGTACTGGACGTACCCGTAGCATCTCCGCTCCAGTTCACAAAGTTATATCCTGTATTCGGTGTAGCTGTCAAAGTCACACTTTCACCGCTGGTATAACTTGCTTTATCTGGATTTTTGGATACAGAACCATTTACTGCTGATACATTAAGCGTGTAAGTTTGATTGGTAAAATTCGCTGTAATCGTTTTATTAGCGTTCATGGTTACAGTAATCTGTGTGGTCGTCCCCGTAGCATCTCCAGTCCAGCTAACAAAATTATAACCTGTATTCGGCGTGGCTGTTAGAGTTACACTTTCACCGTTGGTATAGGATGTTTTATCAGGAGTTATGGTTATACTTCCGCTTCCAGAGGGATTAACAGATTTGGAGATTGTATAACTTCCAGTATTAGAATTAGAAATTTTTGCCACAAAAGCATCCGAACCTCCTGTATAAGCGTTAATTGGTGTTCCCCAACTGGCAGAACTATATCCTCCTATAAAAATATTACCATTACTGTCCATTACCATACCTGCAGGATAATCAATGCTCGCAGATCCAATAAACGTATTCCAGATAAGGGATCCAGATGATGTAGAACACTTACTGATAAAAATGTCATCTCTTATGAACGGATTGACTGGAGTTCCCCAAGATGCGCTACTAGCTCCTGTTACATAAATATATCCTGACGCATCTATCACCATGTTATAAATGTTATCCGTATCATTCACAGATCCCATAAATGTATTCCAGATAAGCGATCCAGATGTAGAATACTTTGCTATAAAAACGTCATCTTTAGTGCATGGATTGACTGGAGTTCCCCAAGATACACTACTAGCTCCTGTTATATAAATATTTTCATTTTCATCTAATGCTATATTAACAGCATAATCAGATGAATTCGCAGATCCCATAAATGTATTCCAGATAAGCGATCCAGATGCGGTATATTTTGCAATGAATCCGTGTTTATTTCCTTGAATTCCTTGATATGTATTAACTGGATTTCCCCAAGTTCCATAGCTAAATCCAGTTATATAAATATTTCCACTCCCATCCACTGTTATTTTTGAATTATAAACTTGACTTGTAGAGCCTGTAAAAGTATTCCATTTTAAGAGTCCAGTACTTGAAACTTTCGCAATGAAAGCGTCATTACCTCCAGTAATATTATAATTGATTGGATCGCCGAAATATCCATAACTGTTTCCTGACACATAAATATTTCCGCTGTTATCCATAACTATGCTATTTGCACTATCAGAACCCGTAAATCCCATAAACATATTCCAAATTAACGATCCCGAGTTAGAAAGTTTTGCAACTAAAGCGTCACGACCACCTGTATAAGAATTAACAGGATTTCCCCATGATGCATAACTTTCTCCTGCTATATAAATATTCCCGCTATTATCAAGTGTTATGCTCTTCGCATTATCAGTTTCATTCGCTGAACCCATAAACGTATTCCAGATGAGTGTCCCGGTATTGGAAAATTTTGCTACAAAAATATCATTTTTTCCTGCATACGGATTAACAGGATTTCCCCATGATGCATTACTAGTACCCGCTACATAAATATTCCCATTGCTATCTATTGCGATATCTTGTTGAATCATATCATTTCCTGTTGCAGAACCAGCAAATGTATTCCAAGACAACGTTGGATTCGTGATCGTTGGTATATTTATTTTCCCTGACTGCGTTACTGTAACCGTCTTATCTCCTATTGTTATTATCCCTGTCCTTATAGTTGTTCCGATGTTTGCTGAAACTGCATATGTAACCGTTCCAGGACCAGAACCTGATGATCCAGTTGTTATGGTTAGCCAAGCTGTTGAGTCACTTGAAGCTATCCAATCACAGCCTGAGGATACACTAACATTAACTGTGCCTGTGCCTTCAGATGAAGAAAAAGATGTTGTTGTACTTGGAGAAAGTGTAAATGTGCATTCCGTTGGTGTAACCTGAGCAGTAGCAAATGAAGCACTTACATCAATGGGATTAGCATTCATGGCTATAGTGCATGTCGTCGCATTACCTGAACATCCACCGCCACTCCAGCCGCTGAATGTTGAACCGCTTGATGGCGCAGCCATTAGAGTTACCGAAGTACCCTGAGCAAACTGTGCAGAACAAGTGCTGTCACAATTAATACCACTTGGAATACTGGTTACTGTACCGCTGCCGCTTGTAGAGACATTAAGGGTATATTGACATGAGGTACCATTCCATGTTCCTCCAGTGTTCACACAATTCGTACAATCTGTTAAACAGGTTGTATCTGGACCACAAATTTTTTCGCATACATTTATTGCATATACTAAATTAAAATTATGTAATATCATCATCA
>PDZT01000161.1 GCA_002753105.1 Deltaproteobacteria bacterium YD0425bin50
TTGTCTTCACCGAATATCTTGGCTGTGGACAATAAAGAAGCAAAAATTGAAGTGGGTGAGGATGTTCCGACTTTAACAGGTCAGCTAGGGGAATCAAGCATATCGTATTCAAGTACCTTTCAATACAAAAAAACCGGAATACTACTAACGGTAACGCCTCATATAAACTCAAGCGGTCTGGTGAAAATGGAAGTTAAACAAGAGGTCAGTGACAAAGGAGAATTTGATAAAGAGCTGAACAACTGGTCATTTTTAAACCGGACAGTGGAAACATCTATGGTTGTTCAGGATGGACAAACCATTATTATTGCGGGTTTAATGAAAACCAATCAATCCTTAAGTAATTCTGGGATTCCATTCCTAAAAGACATTCCCGTGTTAGGATATTTGTTTAAAGGAGAGAAAACAGAGAATAAAAAAACAGAGCTTGTCATTTTAATAACTCCACGTTTGGTTAATAACCGTAACGATGCCGATAGAATTACGCGTGAATTTTCGGAAAAAATTGGACAATTAAAGGGTAATATTGATTAATTGGTGCATACAATCTTTAACTTATTTTATTGTAGTCATTTGTGTTTTCTATAACAGCATAGGTGTTGCTCTTGCAGAGGAAAGCAATACCCTATTCAGAAAAAAAATGATTGCAATCCTTATTTCTCCAGAGGTTAAAGCAATCACCATGATGGCAGAAGAACTTGAAACACAGATCAACCTGTCAGTATGTCGATTTTTTCTTGATATTCAAGGGTTACCCTATAGTTTAGACCCGCGATGCGAATCCTTAACATCTGATCGTTTTGATACAGTCGTGGCTGCAGGGCCTGAAGCATTATCATATCTTGTAACTCAACAATGGTCGTATCCTGCATTTTATGCAATGGTGTTAAATCCAGAAAGAATTCTGAATAAAAATCAGGTATTTTGCGGGGTTTCATTAAATATTCCTATTGTTACGAATCAGTTTAATGTGATCCGTCAAACATTTCCACGGGTTAGCCGAATTGGGGTTATGTTTGATCCTGTCCATAATCAGGCATGGTTTGATCAAGCCCAACCTATTGCAGCAATCAATAATATTACGTTAGTTCCGCTTAAAGTGAATGATCCAAAAGACATTAATATTCATTTTGAAAAGACTGGCCCTTCAGTAGAAGCGATTTTGTTTATCCCAGACCGTAAAGTAACACAACATACGGTTGTTATTGAGCATATTATAAAAAGTGCATTTCATTTCGGTATTCCAACAATTGGTTATAATCAATTTTTTTATGAATCTGGCGCAGCGTTAAGTTACGTTGTAAATTATAGAGCTGTAGGCAAGCAATTGAGTGATATGATTCAGTTGTATATGCAAGGTCAGCCTTGTAAATCCACTGGACCAGTATATGAAGTCTGGCTGAATCGTAAGGTGGTTAATAAGTTAAAATTGACCGTTGGTGAACATCTTCCAGTAGTTATTAAGGAGGATGAATGAGATTTGCATCAATTCAAACACGTCTTATTGGTGTAGCCTTGCTTTTTATTGTCGGCACATCCATTACTATGGGATTTATTGGTATTAAACTTACAGCCCGTTTTTTAAACGTTCGTTTTCACGAAAATTTTCGATTGCTTTCTGATTATTTGGCGAGAAATGCTGAGCTTGGCGTATTACTTAGAGATGCGAACATGTTAAATCGTTTGGTAAACAATATGTTGAAACAAGAAGATGTTTATGGTGTCAGTATTCATACAGTTGAAGGTGATGTGCTGATTTCTATGCAAAAGCCACATCCTGCAAAAGATGTAGGTACAATTGAAACGCCTATAGCACAATTACAAATGCAGAATCGGGATTTAATTGATGGTGATCCGGGCATTGATCCTGTAGGCCGTGTTATATTAACCTATTCACGAGAAAGTCTTGATCATTTAATTCGAGATATGACCAGAACTTTTATTCTTATTTCAGTAATTTTATCTCTTTTTCCAGTGGCATGGTATTGGTTTTTAGCACGTTCAATTATTTCACCTTTACATGATTTATTGAAAGTATCCAGAGAAGTTTCTAATGGCAGGCTTGATGTTAGAGCCAAAGAAGGCACGCTGATTGAAACAAAAACCTTGGCTAAAACGTTTAATGAGATGCTAGATGCACTTGAGCAGCACCGTATCAAACTTGAAAAAGCCCATTCAGAAATGGCTCGACAGCAAACATTGGCAGAGGTGGGTAAGTTTTCCATGATGATTGCCCATGAAATCAAAAACCCGCTGGCGATAATTAAGGGAAGTTTAGATATTCTAAAGAAAAAAGAAATTCCAATTGAAACCAAAAAGAATATGCTTGGGTATTTGGAAGAAGAAGTAACACGGATAAATAGATTGGTAGAGGATTTTTTACTTTTTGCGAAACCTAAAAAAGCAGAGGTAAGGCCAGTTAATATGGTTCGTTTCGCTAATGATATGGCTGAAAAAATTCTTTTTATAGCAAATGAACAAGAAGTACATATTCAAACCGAAATAGACAAGCAGATATGTGAACTCTTGTGTGATGTACACCTGCTTGAACAAGCAATCTTAAACATTGCTTCAAATGCTGTGCGTATTGTTGGAAAAGGCGGTATTGTAACATTAAAAACACTTGCCGACGCATTATGTTGGCATTTTTGGGTAAATGATACTGGACCCGGAATAAATGAATCAGATATCCAACGCATTTTTGAGCCTTTTTTTACAACATCTGCGCAGGGAACTGGTTTAGGTTTGGCAATGGCAAAGGACATCATCGATATCCATCATGGCCAAATTATCGCAAGTAATCAGGAATCTGGCGGTGCGAGTTTTGAAATACGATTACCGCGAGTATAATCGAAAATAGAAAATCGAAAAAAATTAAATATAGTCTCAACTCAATGCTTAACTAAAAACCCATATGAATAGGCACAGGTACTATGGCAAAAATACTAATTGTTGATGATGAATCTAAAATTAGAACAATTTTAAACATCATGATTACTTCTCAAGGTCATGAGATTGCAGAAGCATCTGATGGTTTACAAGCGTTAAACCTGTTAGAAATTGATTTTTTTGATTTGGTCATAACTGATATCCGTATGGATGGTCTAGATGGAAAAGGGTTACTCAAGGAAATTAAACACCGGAATATTGGATGTCCTGTTGTATTTATAACAGCGTTTGCGACATTAGAGTCCGCAATTGAGGCAATGCGATTAGGAGCTGTTGATTATTTGGTTAAACCCTTTGAAGAAAAACAAGTACATCTTACCATTGAACGAGCATTAGGTGTTGGACAGCTTATGAAAGAAAATGTTCGTTTAAAGGAAATGGTGTCTGAATCAGGAAAACGAGAACAGCCTCTATTTATCTCGACTTTAATGAAAAATGTAGAGGAAATGGCTTTAAAAGTAGCCGATACTGATGCAACGGTTTTAATTACTGGCGAATCAGGAAGTGGAAAAGAAGTATTAGCGCATTTGATTCATGATGCTAGCCATAGAAGGCATAATCGGTTTGTTGCCGTGAACTGTGCTTCATTTTCACCCAATTTAGTGGAATCAGAATTGTTTGGGCATGAAAAAGGAGCATTTACAGGGGCAAATCAACGTAAAGAAGGGAAATTTGAATATGCAAATGGTGGGACTTTATTTTTAGATGAGGTAGGCGACCTCCCATTGGAAGCTCAGGCAAAACTATTACGGGTAATTCAGGAAAAAACGGTTCAGCGTGTTGGCGGGAATCAGGATATTGTTGTCAGTACCCGATTGATCTGCGCAACAAATCAATGTTTGGAAAAACTGGTTGAATCCAAATCTTTTCGACAGGATTTGTATTATCGGCTAGCGGTGTTCCCAGTTCATATTCCTCCGCTTCGTGAAAGGAAGAAAGATGTTATTCCGTTATCCCATTATTTTATTAAAAAATTTGCAAAAGCTTCAGAATTATCGAAAGATTTATTAACTCCGGGAGCAGTTAAAATGCTGATGGATTTTTCATGGCCCGGAAATGTTCGTGAACTGTCAAATGTACTCGAGCGGGCAATGATTTTAAAGTCGGGTACTCTGCCAATCACATCAGATGATTTGTTTTTTTTACGTTCTGATTTAAAAGCGCAGATTGATATTGATGGTTTATTTAAACTTCCTCCTACAGGTATTAATTTTGAAGCATTACAGCGGGATATTGTTCGTCAGGCGCTGGAATTAACTTCAAACAATCAAAGTGCAGCAGCAAGGTTATTAGGTCTTTCAAGAGCACGATTTAGAACATTGTTAAAAATGTTAGATGAAGAAGATGATGTAATTGAATAAGTGTTTCTTTACTTGATATAAAATCATTTTCGATAGTTCATTATTTTTAAGGATATTATAGAATGTATAAGATCAATATTGTGAAACTGGTAACTGTTTGTTTAAAACAGATCTATTCATTCATCATCCTGATACCATTTGTGTTCATATCTTCGTTTGTTCAGGCCAATGATGGGAATTTATTTCTTGATGAAACGATGCTTATGTTTGTCGGGGAGGACCTTCCAGTAGTAACTCTTGCATCTAGAATGCCTGAATCTCCAGCATCTGCTCCAGCGATAGTTAGTGTTGTTGATCGAACAATGATTGATACTTTTGGATATGACACCCTTGCGAAATTGCTAGCTACAGAACCCGGATTTTACATGTTACAACGGTCTAGAGGAACAGTTCCTTTTTTGCGGGGAATACCCGATTCGGTTTTGTTTTTATATGATGGCGTTCCTATAGCTATGGATGTAACCAAACATCTATTACCACTTGATCATGAATTTTCAATGAATAGCGTAAAGCGGGTTGAGATTGTTAGAGGCCCAGGATCTGTTTTATGGGGGGCTGATGCGTTTGCTGGTGTTGTCAATGTAGTGCCTTTTTCTGGTAAAGATCGTTCTGGCGTAGAAGTTAAACTTATTTCAGATATGGATGATATGTTGGGTAGTTATGCGAGCTATGGAAAAGCAGATAATAAATGGGATACATTTATTTCCGTATCTGCAATGAAAGATCGCTATTATGATGATACTTTTTTAGTTGCAAAAGATATTGGCAGTAAAAGTGATTTACCTTTGGAAACAGGTCGTCTAAAACCATCATCATATCTTGAAATAACCGGAAATGCTCATTGGGATAATTGGCTAACTGTATCAGGACGCTTTTCAGATTTCAAGCGTCGTTATACAATGAGCGATACAACTTTTTTAAGTTGGGCTGGTGAACGTGAATCTCCAATGAGCTACTTAAAAGCAAGCATGACAAAGATATGGGGAGCGTCACATTGGACATTGACGAGTTATTATCAAAATATCGAATATAAAGTAACAGATGTGGATTTAAAACGTTCACAACGTAACAATTTATATTACTCTGAATTGTTATGGGATAGACGAATTCTTCAAAAAGGCATGATGACCGCTGGTTTTTCGTATCGCGCGAATTACGTCAAAGGAGCAATTGTTGAAGATCATTTTTTACCAGCTTCTTTAAAACCTAGTAATACCTTCTATGTTCCCAAAATAGAACAGGCGGATTATGATAATAATTTAAAATCCCTATTCGCACAATATCGTCATAAATTGCGCATGGTCGAATGCTGGATCGGGGGTAGAATTGATGACAATTCTCAATATAATTCTACAGCAAGTTACAACTTTGGATTCAATTATCCTTTTTTAGAAAACTGGCGTTTTAAATCTGCTTTTGGGACAGCATATCGTAGTCCCTATGCAGGTCAGTTTTTTGATCGCAATAAACAGAGAAATTCAGATGCGATTAGTACAATTAATGCCCAATTGTCATGGTATCCAGTTGAAGTGACCGAGATTTCTTTAACGACATTTTATAGTACTTTGTCTGACCATGTACAGGAAGACCCCTATGGAGGCATATCAATGCCAACAGACCATGAATTTATTGGAACGGAAATCAATGCTAAAACATCAATTCAAAAACTTTTGGATATTTATGCGCGGTTGACCGCCATTCATTCATGGGGAGAGAAAGCGAAATATACTATTTTAAAATATGTGTATATTCGGCCAGATGGCACAAATGAAGCTTATTATGATAACTGGGATCAACCAGTAAATGGCGGCCCTGGTATTATGGGTGGATTGGGTTGTACATGGCACCTTCATTCCAAACTTGATGCATCGTTGGATGCCAATATGGCAGAAAGCATACCTTATACTTTTGCAAAAGACACGGTTGCAGGTCGATTTAAGCAACCCATACTTATAAACCTCACGATCAAATGGCGCGACATATTGGTTAAAAATAACCAAATTACATTGCAGGTAGATAACTTACTTGATGAACGTTATCATATTTCGGGTATTTATGGGCCTGAAAAATCTGAACCCATCACCTTATATGTTGATTGGTCTTTTCGATATTAACTATTTGGTATGCTTATTGCATTCGAACTGAGAAGATGAATGAAAAAAATAAATATGAATTTATTTGGAGCAACCAAAAATGAATATATTATATATGTTATATAAATGTTATAAAAAGTTCATACCAATCATGATTTTGGGATTGGTGATTTCTACTAGTTTAACAGTACCTGTAAGTGCAGGTGAAACATCTGATGTCTCATTTTATCTCTGGCGTTTAATTAATAATGCAAGGCGAAATCCTGTAAATGTGTTAAGCACAATGGGTTTTGATATACCTAGTGTAAGACTTGCTTTGGCGAACCGTTCATGGATACTTGATTTAGAACAAGGCCTACCACCACTTGCATGGAATCCTCAATTGTTTGATTCTTCAATGGCTCACAATCAGGATATGATTAAACATCTCTATTATTCTTATGTTTCACGGGATGGATCAACTTATATGGATCGAATTGAACGAGCCGGATATTCTGCACAAATTGCAGGAGAAACACTTGGGATCGTTTCTTTTGAATATTACATTGAACCTGTTGAAGCAGCTAATCTTATTTTTCGGAATATGTTAAAAGATGAAATCGACCCTTTAAGCCGTGTTGAACGAAATATATTAAATCCAGATGTTACTGAAATTGGAATTTCTTTTTCAGCTACCCCATTTGAGTTCCCTCAGATGTCATTACTCAATGTATATCTTGTCGTGATTGATTTTGCCAAACCAATTGAAAATCATTCCTATGTTATTGGAAATTTTTATGAAGAAAATGACTCTGGTATCCACCCAATTCAGGATTTGAAAGAATTAGGTTTGGTTATTCGTTTTTTACCCGAAGGAATTGATGTCCCTCTATTTTTTCTGCCTATGGCAGGTTTTCAATTTGAAGTATCTTCAGGATTCTTTTTTATTGAAGTTAGAGATGTTCTTGGCAGAGTAATTGCCCGTCGATCAGGTCAAGGAATCTGTACTAATCAGTTGATTGATTTAAAATTGATTAACACAGTTGTACCTGTAACCCCAGATATCCCCCGATATTTTCTTCAATAGATGACAGTAAGGCAACCCTTTGGTTGCCTTTTGTCATTTTCTCATCTCCGCATCATCCAATTTAAGTTAACTTTCGAAGTCCTTAGTTGTTATTTGTTGACATACTGCGCCATTATAAATACAAATAAGGAATGGAAACACTCAATACTAAACGCCTAACTGAACTCGTTCAAGGTGCTGGCTGAGCATCTAAATTGTCTCCGGGGGACCTGGAGAAAGCATTATGTGGATTAGAATTTCCAACAAACGCAAATGTACTTTTGGGTTTAAATAGACCTGATGATGCTGGTATTTATAAGGTTTCAGAAGATTTGGCAATCATTCAGACGTTGGATTTTTTTACACCCATAGTGGATGATCCGTTTGTATTTGGTCAAATTGCTGCTGCAAATGCTTTAAGCGATATTTATGCTAAAGGAGGTATCCCAAAAACAGCTATGAATATCGTTTGTTTTTCAAGTCAAACTCTGTCAATTGATGTATTAAGAGATATTCTGAACGGTGGTATTTCAAAAATCAGGGAAGCTGAAGCGGTTATTCTTGGAGGCCACAGTGTTGAAGACAAAGAATTAAAATACGGCTTATCGGTTACTGGATTTATTCATCCTAAACGAATATTTTCTAAAACTGGCCTTTGCATAAATGATAAGTTAGTGTTAACCAAACCTATAGGAACGGGTATCATTAATACTGCAATTAAAGCAGGTTTAGCTGATCAATCCATCATTCAAAAAGTTTCATATTATATGACGTTGCTAAATCGATCTGCTTCTGAAGTCATGATCGGTTTGAATACCAATGGTGGACAAACCTATCCAGTTCATGCATGTACTGATATTACTGGCTTTGGCTTAATTGGGCATTTAGCTGAAATGCTTGAAGATTCGAGCTTAAGCGTATGCTTGAACATCAGGGATATTTCAATTTATCCAGAAGCCATTTCTTTTGCACGTATGGGGTTTATACCCGGTGGCGCTTATCGAAATTTCAGTTTTCGCAAATCAATGATGGTATTTTCTGATTCATTGGATAGCATCATGCCTTATATTCTATTTGACCCGCAAACATCAGGCGGTTTACTGATGTCTGTCAATCCATCGATTGCTGATGAACTGATAAGCCAATTACACCATCAGGGACTTGTCGATGCATCAATCATTGGCCATGTCGTTTCTGGTAATGATAAGAAAATTTTTGTAGAATGAATAACGAATTAAGTATTTATTTTTAGTTAAGGTTATGGTAACAAAAAACCTTTTTTAATAATTTTTTCTTGAATAAGTGGTTGGCTAGCCCATAATAATGAATCATAATTTATAAGAAACAAGGGAGGTTTTACAGTGAAATCAATCAAAGGATCCAAAACAGAACAAAATCTTTTAAAAG
>PDZT01000162.1 GCA_002753105.1 Deltaproteobacteria bacterium YD0425bin50
CATAAAATAGAATGAACACATTGCGTTATAAGTTTTTCCTTTTTCACTTGCACCAGGGTTTTTCTGCTTTGCTACAATAAAGCTAAGTCCTTTTTTATTGAACTCTACAGTCCTGAAACTTTTTTGATTAGCGTAAACCTTGATTAACTGCATTTTGTTATCACTCCGTTTTGTTCATTAACGGCACCTATTGAATAAAGAAAAACGATGGTCAATAACAAATTATCAAAGCTGTGTCTTGCAAAATATTTTTCGCTTTTATAATCAATCTGGTATTGTTTCCATAAGTCATCAACAGATACTGGAGATTGTAATTGAGTCAAAACATAATAACCAAAACCTAGCAAAGATTCTGAAAAATTGGTATGCTTTGTCGGAATAACCATTTTCTTCCTTTATTCTTAAAGTTTTTCAAAAGGTTCTTCAAAAGGTTCTTCAAAAATATCACAGGTCTCAAAATATTTTGACATGATGATAATAACTGCTGTCTGATATATCTGCTCAGCTTTTGGGCTCGCGCAATTTACTATAGCCCAAAATAAACCATCTCCATTATTTTTATTTTTTTCTTGGGTATAAATTTCGTTCATTTTGTCCCGCAAAGAATCAGCAAGAAAATCACTATTATTTGACAGATACTCATTTAGGAAATGTAATTGAAAATAGCCATTGTTAAGCAAATAGGCAATTGGCTCTGACAAATTATTAAATTTTATTTTTTCATCCAAATTCGGTAAAATTATTTTAGCAATATCGCCTTTATTCAAATCTAATTTCATTATATATTCAATAACTTCATCTAAAATTGAATAATCTAAATGTTTAATAGTAGCAGGATCTGGAATATTTCCTGCTATTGAGAATATTTGGTCATCATCAAGCGCAAAAAGGATATTCTCTAAATCTTTTGAAGTTAAAAATCCAGCGTCCTTTAAATTATGCTTTTGTTTTATTGTTTGAATTGCTTGCTCGCAATCAGCATTTACACCTTTGTATTTATCATTAACAACAAAATAAAACTCATTTATGAAATTCCACTGAGACTTTAAACCGTCAAAATCAGTTTTTAATTTATTGACCGTATCTACATAAGATTTCCGAATATCTTCAGGAGCATATACTTGATAAAATATGCCTTTTGCTTTTATGTATCCATCATTTTTTCTATCGCCAATGTTACCCCATGGCTTTATAGACTGAAATCCAGGTTCCGCGTAATTCATAATTGCGGTGAATATATCTTCAAATGCTTGACCATCGGCTTTTAAAATTTTATTTTGAAAAAGAATTCGAGCAATTGTCTTTTCCTGAACGTTCATTCTTTTATTATCTCTCCTAAATTATCACATATATTGTAATTTTAAACATTTAAATTCTGCCAAGATAGCCAATCCCTTCAATGCCTCCAAACATCATTATGTCTATTTGCCACGTATGCCCTCTCGCCTATGTCGAGGTCGATGTGGTCTAACGGCCAAAATCAGCGGCGGAGCGATTAGCGGAGTCCGCTGCATTTTGTTGGTTAGGCGGCGATCAGACCGAAATTCTTTAACTACAATCCTAATCTTACCTCGATAAAAAGGAAGAAACTTATCCAAACAATGAAATATTTATTTTCTTAGCAATACCCTCTAAAGAATTAAGTGCATTTGGAAAATCAAAGGAGTTTATCTGCTCATCAAGTTGTTTTATCTCTTCTATGAGTATTGAATTACCAATATATTCCTTTAAGCAGATAAAACTTTCCGATGCATCCGGATTGTCATTTTTAATACGACCATATAGTTCCATCAGAATGGGCTTAATATTATCCATATCTATTTGTTTATTATTATCGCAGTGCGTATTGTCGTATGTCCTTACACTATCAGGCTGTTCGAAAATTTTTAATGAAGTTAAAACCTGCTGTAAGGCTTCAGTGAAATTGGATAATAACCCGATATAATTTTCTTCTTTTCTTTCTTTGATAGCCATTTCTAATTCACCTGATGCAACATAAAGATCATTTGCAGAGATATTTCCTGAAATGCCCTTTATTGTATGTGCGAGACGTTCCGCGGTTGTGAAATCGCCTTTTTGTATTTCAGATCGTATTTCTTCTGTTATCGAAGCATACTTTTTAGAAAAACCAAGGAGTAATTCCTTCAACAATCGTTTATTCCCTTTAAGTCTTTTCATAGCGTCTTCGATATTGATTCCGGCTAAATTTTCTGGCATTTCAACATCTGCATTCTGATCGTTTGATTGTTTCAGTTTCTCTTTTTGCTCTTCGGTTAACTCCCTTATATCTGGTTTAATCCATTGTACGAGGGCTTTATGCAACTTATCAGGATCAATAGGTTTACTGACATAATCATTCATTCCTGCTTGAATACATTCTTCCTTTGCTCCGCTGATAGCATGGGCTGTCATGGCAATAATGGGTAAATCCTTAAATTTTTCATTTCTCCTTATTAAGCCTGTCGCTTCATATCCGCTCATTATTGGCATCTGAACATCCATTAGTACAAGATCATATGTCGATTTATTCACGGCATTAATTGCCTCTTGACCATTATTGGCAATTTCTACTACCACTCCTGCGTCCATCAGTATTTCTGTTGCCACTTGTTGATTAAAATTATTATCCTCAACAAGCAGTATCTTTGCGTTTTTAATCTTGTCTAAATTTTTCACATTGGATTCAACAATACGCTTTTGCTTTGAATATATGGAAGTTTCTCGGCCGAATACTTCCATAATGGTATTTAACATCAGAGATGTACTTACAGGTTTCATTAAAAAAGCGTTAATGCCAGATTTTTCAGCTTGCTTCACAACTTCAAAGGAACTCATCATGATGATTAAAGGAATCTTCGTCAAATGCGTATTTTGTCTGATTCGTCTGGAAGTTTCAATCCCATCCATTTTTGGCATTCTATAGTCAATAAGCACAAGATCATAAGGGTTACCAGCGGATGATGATTTTTCAAGTTCTTCTATCGCTTTCTCACCGGAATCAACGGCAAAAGTAAAAAACCCTAAAGCTTTCATATTCTCTTCATTTAATTCCAAAGCGGTTATATTGTCATCAACAACCAACACCTTTAATCCTTTCAAATCTGCTGGAATAACGTAGTTTTTGTTCTGCTCTGTTGGTTTATGTCCGAATTTTGCTGTAAAAGAAAAAATACTTCCTTTTCCATATTTGCTGGTAACACTTATCTCACCATTCATCATTTCTACCAGATTCTTGGATATCGCCAAACCAAGTCCAGTACCACCAAATTTTCTGGTTATAGACATATCTGCCTGTGAAAAAGCCTTGAATAATTTTGAAATCTGTTCCTCAGTCATGCCTATACCCGTGTCAGAAACCGAAAATTTGAGCAGACAGTATTGACCATCCTTTTTAATCAGCTCTGTTTTAACTAAAACATGGCCTGATGATGTAAATTTAATAGCATTGTTCGAAAGATTAATCAAAATCTGCCCCAAGCGAAGAGGGTCTCCGATCAAAAATGTCGGCACATCATTTTCTATTGTGTTAATATACTCGATTTCCTTTTCAGAGGCTTTAACTGAAACAATATTGGCGACGCTATCCATAACTTCGTTGAGATTGAAATCAATTGTTTCCATCTCTAGTCTACCAGCTTCTATCTTGGAAAAATCAAGAATGTCGTTAATCAGTCCAAGAAGATTTTTACCGGCTGATTCTATTTTAACCATGTAATCATACTGTTTGGGAGTAAGACTAGTTTTTAAGGCAAGCCCGGAAAATCCTAAGATAGCATTCATGGGTGTTCGTATTTCATGACTCATATTTGCTAAAAATTCACTTTTAAAACGGCTAGCCATAGCAAGTTCTTCATTTTTTTGTGCTAATTCTTTACTTTTATGCTCTAATTGCAGTGTACGTTCCTGAACTTTTTCTTCCAAATTGGCATAAAGACGAGCATTCTCTATGGAAATCGCAGCCTGAGCACATAACATTTTTATGACACTTAAACGTTCTGAGGTAAATGCGCCGGTTACAAGATTATTTTCAAGATATATAACACCGCTCATACGGTTCTGAAACAACATAGGAACACATAAAATAGAATGAACACATTGCGTTATTATATATGGATCTGACATAAAGGTCGGATCCTGACTTGCATCATTTAAAACTATATCCTTATGACTTCGGATAACGTAACGCACGATAGGTTCGCAAACTAAGGATGAAGAAGCTAAAGGGATATTTTTCTGATACGTTTGTTTATCATTTATATCTGCTTGAACAGCTATAAACCAGTCATTATCATCTGATAATAAAAGATATCCTCGCTCTGCTCCAGCATTTTCAATAACATTTGCCATAATTTTTTGCAGCAGGTCATCGAGTTGAATTGCACCTGAGATTGCTAATGAAGCCTTAAAAATAGTATTGAGATCCAAATGATAAGTCGAGCTTTCAGTCGTTGAATAGTGGCGGCTTGAATGCGTTTCAGGGTTTCTCTGCGTATAGGCCATTAGTAAATTGGAAAATTCCTGACGCAGATTCTGGACTTTAGCATGAGCTCCCCACTTGAAATAATGAAAAGCAGCATCTTCAATGCAGGCTTTAGCCAATTCAACGTTTCCCTGTCGGTTATGTAATCGAGCCGCCCTTTCTTTGCTTAATGCAACCCCTTGAGGATGCCCAAAGGAGTTAGCGATAGATGCTGACTTTTCATACAATACCAAAGCCTCATCCATCCGTTTATGGATAAGGGCATATTCGGCTCTCAGCATCTGCTCCTGCCATGAAAAATTTTCAGGACAGTTTTCGCTCCATATCTTAAACTCAGCAATAGAATCATTCAGATTTCTAATAATAATGAGCTTTTCCTGTTCATCAGCCTCGTTAAAACACTCTGTTCCAGCTATAGCCCGATAAAAACTAAAAACTGTTGTTTCATAGAGGATGGGGATATACTGCATCCATCCGGCATTGGCACAAGCAAATTTCCACGCTCCGCGATATTGACCAAACAGATAAAGGATTTGAATCTTAAAATTTAAAAAATAGGCTAAGCCATGGCCAAAACGG
Organism: Deltaproteobacteria bacterium YD0425bin50; assembly: GCA_002753105.1. Classification (GTDB taxonomy): domain Bacteria; phylum Desulfobacterota; class Desulfobacteria; order Desulfobacterales; family YD0425bin50; genus YD0425bin50. The sequence continues at coordinate 5,060 of PDZT01000162.1, forward strand.
GTTTCTGGTTTATCCCAGACTTCTAAAAAGTTCTTTTCGTCAATCTCTTCTGAACTCAGAGAAGTAGGATTGGGACGATCCCCCTTGAGGTTCTTCAAAAAAAAGTTACAGAATATTTCACTCATCAAAAACGGGGAGCCTCGTTTTTTATAGAAAGCAACACTGATTTCATTTTCTTCAAGAGCTTTATCGACAGTAAAAGCTGCAAGAGCTGTTTTAGGTATCATGGTTCTGGCATAACCGGCGAATACAAGATTACCGTATTCAACTCCGTAATGATAAGCCTTTTTATAAACATCAATTTGTTCTGCCAGAGGACGAACCCAATGCAAAGCACAGACAGCATACAGAAATGTTACCTGAGCGCGGATACGCGGATTAGGATAGCGCTCAATTAGATTCATGCTCAGTTTGCCTATTTCATAACCATTTTTATAATCATGGAATTGCTGGATAATAATGACAGTTGCCCAAACAAAACCAATTGATGACATCGCGTTATGCCCATAGCGTATAGATCGATTGACAACTTCCATAGTTACATAGGGAAACAGGCTGGGTATGGCGATGTAAGTTCCATCTGTAAGAATGGCATTTAATTGAATGATATAGTCCTGATCCCTGTCAGAAACATCATCTATTTCTATAAGTTCGGCAATGGCTCTGCTGCCTAGCAAAGCTAAATATTCAGTCATTTGTTTTGGAAAAATTTTTCCGGTCAAATTAGGGTCATCTGCTTCTGGCAAAGTAACGCCGAATAAACTAAGCGCTATTCGTGCGGTTTCCACTAATTGATTGTATTTTCCCAATTGATTATACTGAGTTATTTTCTGTATATAGATATCAGCCTGATCGTAGCGGTCCGCAGCATGAGCCAGAGCTTCACCTATAGATATCTCAGCTTCGTCAAATTTTCCAAGCAGATATTCCACATCAGCAATTTCTCGGTAAATTTCTAAAGTATGTCTATAATGAGATTCCCAGCAATTTTGAGTCAAAAGACTTTTTGCTAATTGGAAATGACCCAATGCCGGTTCATAAGCTGTTGACCCTTTTGCTTTTTTTCCAGCTTGAAGATTGAGGATCGAAAGCTGAAAACGTTCCTCAAGATCATCGATTAATGTTATAGCAACATTAAGATGAGCAATAATGTCAAAAATATCTTCTTCTAATCTTTTTTCTGAATTGCTGGCATGATGCAAAAGAAGACGCCCTATTTTTAAGTGCAGGAATGTAACATCTTGTGAAGCAATAAGAGAATAAGCTGCCTGTTGAACACGATCATGCAGGAAGCGAAAATCATTTGCAAAATGAAGGATCAATCCTTCCTGAATTGCTTCCCACAGGTCATTTCCTGTTTCAGTTTCTAATTTTTCATAAATTGTGGAAAGCATTGTCAATGAGAACCGATTACCAATACAAGATGCTAATTTCAGCACCTGCTGGGTCATAGGCAGCATTCTGCTGATTTTCCCAGCCATAAGCTCCACCACGTTATCTGTCATACCAATATTGTGTATTTTTTCAATATCCCATCTCCATTGCTGCGTTTTCATATCCAGGTTAAACATTTTCTGATCGTAGAGTTCTTTCAAGAGCTGGGAAACAAAGAAAGGATTTCCTCCTGTGTTTTTTAGTAAAAGAGTTGAAAGTTCAAGTGTTTCTGATGGTTCATGGAGTAACGTATCCGCAACAAATTGATTCAGATCCGCAGCTTGCAGTGGTCCCAGAAGTAGAGTCTCTACAGAAGCACCCTGTTCGCGTATATTGTTCAAAGTCAGAATAAATGGATGAGATGCCGATACTTCATTGTCGCGATAAGCTCCCAGAATTAGCAGATAATGATTTTCAGAGCTGACGCATAATATCTGCATAAGATGAAGGGAAGGTCCGTCTGCCCATTGTAAATCATCAAGAAAAATGACAAGGGGATGTTCCTGACGAGCAAAAACACTGATAAATCTTTGAAAGGAAATTATAAAACGATTTTGTGTCTCAGTAGGTCCGAGTTCCGGAATTGATGGTTGATGTCCTATAATTAATTCAAGTTCAGGAATCACATCTACAACAACTTGAGCGTTATTGCCAAGAGCATTTAAAATCTCTTTTTTCCAATAGGCTATCTGCTCTTCACTATCTGAAAGTATCTGATTTGCGAGTTGCCTAAAAGCCTGAATAATGGCGGAAAATGGGATAGAGCGATTGAACTGATCATACTTGCCTGCAATAAAACGACCACGTTTTTTAACCAGACTTTTATGTACTTCGTTGATTAAAGAGGTTTTACCGATCCCTGAATATCCTCCAACCAGAAGAAGTTCCGAAGACCCTGCAGCGATACGTTCAAAGGTTTCTATCAGATGGTTTATCTCGTTATCCCTGCCGTAAAGTTTATGTGAAACTTGAAAACGTGTTGAAATATCATGCCTGCCGATCTCCAAGTTGAAAGAGTTTTCGTTAGACAACCATAAAGAATGTATATCATGGAGGTCCATCATAACCCCGTTAGCACTCTGATAGCGGTTCTCAGCTTTTTTTTCCATAAGCTTCATGACCAGATTAGACAAAGGAAGAGGCACTCCCTGATTGATGTCATGAGGCGCTATTGGCTGGAGAGCAATATGGCAATGGACCAACTCCATAGGGTCAGAGGCTGAAAAAGGCATTCTGCCGGTCAACATCCTGTAGTAGCATATTCCGAGAGAATATAAATCGGAACGTTGATCAATTAACCGGTTCATTCGTCCGGTTTGCTCAGGAGAAATATATGCCAGCGTACCTTCTATCATGTCAGGATTACAGGCTTCTTGTATTTCACCATCAACTAAGGTGGATAGTCCGAAATCCGTTAATTTGACTTCATGAGTTTCCGGATGAACCAGAATATTGCCAGGATGTATGTCTTTATGGATTATCTTATGCTTATGCAAATGTGCAATCCCTTCGGCTATCTGAATGGCTATGATAAAAAAAGATTTCAAATCCAAACTTTTATCATCAAGAAACATTGACAAATCGCTGGCGCCGTAATCTTCTTCAATGATGGCAAAACCAGACCTATATTGAATCAGATCATAAACTTTTATGATTCGGCTTAAATCGACTGAACAGAGCAAATTATACTCATGCTGGAACCTCATGTTTTCGCGAATAGAAAGCGTTCGTGCAGATGGTATTTTTATAATTATAGGCATGGAGTCTATGTCACGACTCCCTCGATACACCTGACTATTTTCTCCTTCGTAAATCATTTCTTTTACGGAATAGCCTTTAATAACGATCATTTTTTACCCCTATGAGCTGGACATTATCTTTGTGTGATGCTTTTATGATGTACAAAACGTATTTCTGCCGATAGTTTTGGCTTTGTATAGAGCTTGATCAGCCATTTTAAGTAACGTTTCCTTTAATACATTTTTTGCTGGAATCAAAGTGGCGACTCCCTGACTTATGCTCACGAAGCTATGCGTAGGTGAATGAAGATGAGATATTTGAAGTGACAGTATTTCATTATGAAATTTCTGGGCGATCAGAACAGCTCCTTCTAAGTTAGTTTTTGGTAAAATACAGCCAAATTCTTCGCCACCATAACGCGCCACGATGTCTGTTTTTCGCTGTAATGCTCGAGCAAGACATTTGGCAACTCTTATAAGACATGCATCACCTTCCTGATGACCATAATTGTCATTAAATAATTTAAAATGATCAATATCGATTAAAATTAAGGATACCGGAGAACATTCACGTACAGCTAAATTCCATACTAAAAAATTTCAGATGTCTTCA
>PDZT01000163.1 GCA_002753105.1 Deltaproteobacteria bacterium YD0425bin50
TTTTTTACAAACATTGCAGATCAATTTTGCAAGAAGCTCTATTGTAAAAAATTTTCTGATGCTGTCAAGTGTTTTGAAGATATCCTGAAATATAATCCGCAAGATAAAGCTGCGGCAAGATATTTGGAACGATGTCTATATTTCCGTAAGTATGGAATAATTCCAGAATGGGATGGAGTAGAAACAATGTAAATAATGAAACTTTTCGGGAATTTATGTTTTTATAGAGCTATTTTTTGTAAATGGCCCCTCATTGCACGAATGTTGGGATTAGCACGATTAGCGTAAAAAAATGTTCCAATGCTATCGGAATCTGAAGGCAAAAATTTCTGCGGTTTGGGATTAGAGTAACTTTTCGTTCCGTTGGACTTCACTAACCGTAACATTTCGTTCATCCGACCCCGCTGATCCATATACGAATCCTGTGAGGAAGAATATAAATTAATTTTTGAAAGATGCGGTGGGGATTATGAATAATGCAATCCTGCTTTTGTTTAATGGAGAAACTATCTATGAATCCAAATGATCTGATACATGAAAAAAGCCCTTATCTTCTTCAGCATGCGTACAATCCGGTTTATTGGTATCCATGGGGAAGTAAAGCATTTGATATTGCCAAAGCTCAAAACAAACCCATATTTTTGTCTATTGGATATGCCACCTGCCATTGGTGTCATGTCATGGAAAAGGAATCATTTGAAGATCATGAAGCATCGGCATATCTGAATGATACGTTTATTTGTATTAAAGTTGACCGGGAAGAAAGGCCTGATATTGATGCGGTGTATATGGCTGTCTGTCATATGTTTATGGGGTCTGGCGGTTGGCCTCTCACCATATTTATGACACCGGATAAACAGCCTTTTTTTGCAGGTATATATATCCCAAAACGCACGTATTCGAATAGAATTGGAATCATTGATTTGTGCATTCGTGTTAAAGAATTGTGGCTGAATCAAAGGCAATCGATCCTCGAATCTGCTTCTGGTATTTCCGATGAATTAAAAAAAGCGTTTGCGTTTTCATCCCAATCTCAAACTTTAGATTCCTTGGTATTAGAACGTGCTTATTCTCAGATTCAGGATCAGTTCGATGAACAATTTGGCGGATTTGGATCTTCTCCAAAATTTCCAACACCTCATAGACTAGTTTTTCTCCTGAGGTATTATCAACGTACAGGAAAAAACATGGCGCTCCATATGGTCAAAAAAACACTCACAGCAATGCGTTTAGGCGGGATATGGGATCATGTAGGGTTTGGCTTTCATCGCTATACAACAAACCGCCAATGGCTGTTGCCTCATTTTGAAAAAATGCTTTATGATCAGGCATTAATAGCGATTGCTTGTATCGAAGCCTATTGTATCACTCAAGATCGTTTTTTTGAAACAACTGTAACTGAAATTTTTGAGTATATTTTACGTGATATGACATCACCAGAAGGCGCATTTTTTTCTGCTGAAGATGCTGATAGTGAAGGCGAAGAAGGTAAATATTATGTCTGGACGCTTGATGAATTCAGACAACTCATCAATGTAACCGATAGCCAATCATGTTTATGGGAATCCCTGTTTAATTTGAAAGCTGAAGGCAATTTTCAGGATGAAGCAACACAACACATGACCGGGGCAAATATTTTGCATCTATCGACTGACTTGGATGAATGGGCAAAACAAACCGGGATCAATCCTGCTGAACTTTATCAACAATGGGATACTATCCGGAATATACTTTTTGAATATCAGCAAAAACGAGTTCATCCTATAAAAGATGATAAGATACTGACAGACTGGAATGGCATAATGATTGCCGCATTTGCGTATGCAGCAAGAATATTCAATAAGCCAGAATGGTTAACCATTGCAAAACGTGCGGCTCATTTTATCTTAACCAACCTGTATGACGACCAAAAAAAAATTATGTTCCATCGATTCAGACAGGGAGAGCCTGCGATTTCAGGGAATGCTAATGATTACGCATTTTTAACTTGGGGATTACTTGAATTATATAGGTCATGCTTTGATATTACCTATCTTAAATTAGCGATGCAATTCCAGCAAACACTCCTGAATCGGTTTTGGGACCAAACCCATGGCGGTTTCTTTTTAACTGAAGCATCTACTGAATTGCCTGTCAGACCTAAAGAGATATATGATGGCGCAATCCCGTCTGCCAATTCGGTTGCTTTTACTAATTTTTTCTTTCTTGCACGATTAACCGGAAATGCTGAATTTGAAATCAAGCTCAATGAGCTTGCTAATGCTTTTTCAGGTACAATCCAACCTAATCCTGAATATTATACGCATTTTTTGTTGGGTATAGATGCATTATTGAGCGATACTCAGGAAATAGTTGTTGTTGGAAATCCTGATAGCATTGATACGAAAACGAAAATTGCCTCGATATATGAAACGTATGCGCCTTATCAAAGTGTTTTGCTTAAAACACCTCAAAATACAGCATTGCTTTCAGAAATAGCGCCATTTACAACATCTATGGACAGTATTGAAGGTAAATGCACTGTTTACACATGCTCCAAAGGAGCTTGCCAGCGTAGTTAGTTTTTAATCTATGAATCAGCGGGGCGGATGAAACACCTTGTTTTTTTGGTTGGACGGTTTCTTGTAGCGAGGAACGAGCGAAAAGAAATCCGTCCAATCGCTGAGTTGTGCGGTATTTCGTAGTGAGCTTGCGAACGAAGAAATAACCGCACCAACGAATTTCTGCGAAACACTTGTTTTCTAAGCGGAGCATAGCGGAGATTGGAAAACAATCTAAATGCCAGCTTTTTTTCTGAACGAACGAAGTGAGAGAAGAAAAAAAAGCCACATCCCGTAATCTAAATGGCTTTTTCCTTTGGCGGACTTGATACGCCAAAGGAAAAACGCATTACCATGACTTTACTTTATTCTATATTAAAAAAGTACCAACCAAATATTGCCGGATCATTTAGCCAATCAACTTGATTAACATCTGTACCTGTTGGGAGAACGATCCAAGCTACTAACCATTCTCCATGAAAATAAGTAGATATCACCGTAAAATAATTGATAATTGTTGCAACTACAGGACCATATACTCTTTCGCCATATTTCACAAATCCATCAGTTGATAAAGGTACGAGTTCTTGAGTTTCATCCAGTAAATAGATATTTTCACTATCAATTGGGTCTGGAGGCTCACCAATACCAACATAGATATCAACCAAATTATTATATTTAGGGAAGTAAATATCTATTTGCATATCTCCAGATAAAACTATACCTGTTTCACCATTAATCATTGTTCCCACATTCACAGGTGCAGAGGAAATTTCAGTCAGCGTTGTCGGATAAGTACCTACGGGTTTTTCAGGAAATTGAACAATGTTTTCATCCACAGGCGTTTCTGTGTTTTCAGGCGTTACGCTGTCTGAGGCTGCCGATGGTGTACCTGTTCCGAAGGCATTACTGGCAGTTACAGTAAAGGTATAAGCTGTTCCATTGGTCAAACCGGTTACGGTTATTGGGCTATACGTTCCTGTAGCCGTTTTACCTCCCGGATTAGAGGTTACGGTATAACCGGTTATTTCACTTCCTCCGTTAGAAGAAGGTGATGTAAAAGTAACGGTTGCTTGCGTATCGCCGGCTGTAGCTTCAACAAGGGTTGGTGCTCCGGGAACTGAATGACAATCGCCTTCAGTACAAATGAGGATTGTAGCGCCAACTGAGAAGGTTGTTTGTTGATTGCCATAAACACCTATGTACCATTCATCCTGGCTCAATGGCATTGGGGTACTCGTTGGAGTTACGGTAATTTTTTCAGAAGTACTGCTTCCATTTGAGAGATAGTCGTAATCGGATATATTTGGTTTAGAGCCTTTCTTAAGGTAAAGGTCAATATTATCGGAGGTATTATTTGTATATACTTCGAGCAAAAGAGGATCAGCCGGAACTGAAATCCTGAAAAATTTCCATGCGTTTTGATCTACTGAGTCGCTCACAGGGATACTGCTTTGGAGTTGACGAACATCTTGGGGCTGGACAGTACCAGAATACCAAGGAACAGACGGCGCAGACTCATTGCCGTTTTCGTCGTAAGCAACTACAGCAAATCGGTATTCCATGTCGGACTGAAGACCCTCCACTAAAGAGCTATTCTCTGTCGAAGCCGTAATACTAAAGGCGTATCCGGGAAGGGCAGGATTGTCGGTGTACAGAACGCGGTAACCAGCCACGCCAGAATCGGTTGGCACAGAAGTCCACTGGAGTTGGCATTTTGTCCCAGAGAAAGACCCCGAAAGGTCGGTCGGTGGTTGGATTGATTTAGAGCCGATTTGTAGTGGGTTAGCGTAATAGGTAATTACAGGCGGGTTATTCCCATTATCGGTTCTGGCAAAAAGGTAGTAGGTTCCTCCGCTTAAACCTGTCGTATCCCATGTGCTGGAAACCATTCCTGATGATGATGAGAGATTTTCAGCAATGGGTTCGCCCATTCCCCCAGAAGCTTCTTCTGAGATAAAAAATGAGACCTTTGTTTCTGAGGATGCGGGGGTGACTGTGGCTTGGATATCTATCTTGTCAACTCCTGGAGTGACAGAGTTGAAGGTGGTCGTCGGAGCAGTAGTGGGAACCAGGCATTGAAAGGTAACCTCTGAGTCCGCAAGGTTGTTTACCCCTAGAGTCCATGTTCCAATAGCGGCTTCGTCTATACGGAAAAGAGCTACCTTTAAGGCGTTATCTTCTGTATAGTGGACGCCGGCATAACTCTTAACGTTTGAAGGAGTAATGGTGTCATCCATGGGATTCTTTAAGTAAATAGAAGGGAGCGCAGAGGACTCGCTGTTTGCTGCCACAGAGAAAATGGCTTGTGGTTGAGGAACCGCGAGAGTGACGCTTCGTTCAGTTGAATTACTCCTGAGAGTTTTTGATCCCACCCCAAAGACATCAGCGTAGTTAGGTCCCACAAGGATGTCGAATTCATCATTAGCATACTGTAATACAACAGCAAGACTGATCGGGCCAATCTTCTGCATTCCACGAAACATTCCTTGCCAACCATTTGAACTAGAACTGATTAACATATCCATTTCCTGAGCATTAAGCGTAATAGGAAGGCTCGTAACCGAAGTGATGGCTGTCTTTAACGTGCGGCAAGGCACATTGTACCACGAGCAAGAAAAATCAGGAATTTGGAGTGATCCGGACGAACTGCCAGCAATGGTTTTTTTTGAGACGCTTAGAAATCCATTCACATTAGCTTGGTAAATACTCGCAAAGTTGATAAATCCCTTGAAAGTGATCCCTGCAAATTTGGGTTTAAAGCTGATGCGTCCCGATAGATTTCCTATGGGAAATCCAAGTAAATTTGCCGTTCCGCCTTCAAGATTCATGAGGTAGGGGCGCTGGTATCCCACTCCAATTTGACTCAATGTGAAAATTTCACCGGGTACCTCTGCAATGCCTAAATCTCCACCAATGAAGATAAAAAACTTAGGAATATCGCAGATGTTATCCACTTTTAGGGTAAAACCTGCTACACCAAGACCTGTTGTGCCGAGTGGAATAGGGTCTGGGAGTCCGATGGATATGTCAAAACCATTCAGTCCGGTTCCATCTTCCGAACAGGATGGCTTGATACGGATAGTAGCGCTTACTGACCATGTACCCATGAAAGGAAAACCAACTGAAACGCTGCCAGTGAAGATATCTGTATCTGGGTCATAGGTGCCTGACATACCGAAAAATTGAATGCCGGGAGTGAGTTGCCCCTGGATGAGTTCAAACCCTAAAAGCTTTTTGTCATTCCCGGGTACATAGACGATGCTCGCTTTGAAGGATGCCAGAGTCATTCCCGCGTTTCCAATAAAGAGGGTGGGTTCTATCTTGACACCGTCAGAGCTTAAAGTAATGGGGGTTCCGGATACCCACAGTGGCATTCCGGCTAAGCTTGCAGCCCACTGAACATCATTAAGTTTTGGTGTTACAGAACCTGTGTTGCCGTCAACATCAAAAGAAAGAGGACCTTTAAGCAGGGTTTCATTCACGTTCTTGAGCTTAACATAGATCGAACCTGAAGTGGTCAGACTACCTGTGGATGAACCTTGAGACGAAGCAGTAAAGACCACATCGTCCGTGAACCAGAGTTGTCCGTTGAGATTGACATTGCCCTTTAATGTATAGGTTTCGCTGTTAGGGTCTTTGGTGCGTTCGTCTGCACAGAGGGAAAGAGTGCCTATGGGCAAACAGTTATTTTCGATAAGAATAGCTCCCGAAATAGTGTTGGTCATACAGCCAAGAAAAGAAAAGGAATTGGAAACATACCACCACTTCAAACCGGGAGTAGAATAGGTTCTTGTAAAAGTTTGTTCTGTGCATTCAGACATGGAACCGTCATCTTCCGCAACGTACCATCTGTATTTTGAGTTGCCACCGCACGCAGGCGTTGGTTCAAATCCTCTATCGGCTTTGAATTGCACTTTAAGCGGAGCAGGTCCCATAACGGGATTTGCGCTCGCTATGATAGCTATGGCTTCAGGATTATAGAAAGAGAGACTTCCCTGTTTTGTGCAGGTCTGGTCTCCCATAGAAACCTTTAATTCCCACGTATATCCGGATCCTTCTGAAGAAAAGGTGTGAGAAAAAATAGGTAGTGTACTCGATGCAACAGTGACATACGCAGATGATTCCAATGACCATGTCTCAACTTTCCATTGGTAGCTTAAGGAACCACTGCAACCCGATGTTTCCACAGTGGAGAGAAAAGTTACATCCATAGGCGGCATCCCCCCAGACACTGAGGGAGATGCATTGCAATTCAGTGTGCAGCCGGAAGATTTATCTTCAATCTCCGCCTGTAATGGACCCGAAAATACCATTGACATAAACAATACAAGGATACCGACTTTCATTAGACTCGAAAACATAGATCTCATAATTTCATTTTCCTTTTTTTATGGATTGATTCATTCAAACGACTTATTGGATCAGCGGTGGCGTATACGTGTAAAAAAGTAGTTAGAATTTTTGGTGGGTCTGGCTTAAAACCCCTTTATAGTTACCGTGTTAATCAAGTTTTAAGTATGTAGCTAAATGTATTGTATTTCCTATTTTTAACACTGTTCTTGCTTGAGTTGTTAAATCTTTAGGTAACTTACCATTCATCTTAAATGTTAATCTATACTTGTTAAAACCATTATTTCCTCTAAGTTCTAATAGAGTGGATTCTACGTTACTTCCTGAAAAACTATACTTGTGTGTAACTAATAACTTAAAAGATCCTGGAGGTATGTAAGCTCTTATCCTAGATACAGTAATATCTATACCGTCTTTTGCTATATCTATGATAGATTTTGTGGTTGTAAACTCTATCGTTAAATCTACGCTGTCTCTATCTGCAGAAGAATTATCATTAGATATGCGTACTTTTAATTGAGAACTTATTAGTAAAAGTCCGTCCATAACAGGTTCTTCTTCTATTGGAAATTCTTCAGAATCTTTAGTACAAACAGCGTATCCATCATCATACCCTAACTCGTATCCTATAGACCCTCCTTCTGCCATCCATATAGATTTATACTTAGTCTCTGAATCAGATAATCCTAACGTATATCCTTCTGTTTTACCCACATCGTATCCTAAATTATATCCCTCTGTTTTACCGTCAGACTTACCCACATCGTATCCTGATTTATATCCTTCTGATTTACCTTCATCTTTACCTAAGTTAAATCCTTCTACTTTACCTACAGTTTTTCCAGATTCAAAACCTGCATCATACCCAGCAGATCTACCATCAGTGAATCCTATACTATAAGCAGTTTCTACGTTCTCTTTAGTAAACTCACATGAAACTGCACTATTTGATACACTATCAGTTACATTATTATTGTTCTCTGTATTATAAGCTGGATCGATAGTTTGAACTATTGGACTATGAGTATTACTCGGAGCTATACAAGTGATTTTAGCTGATGGGGATCCATACTGCCTAACAGCTATAAAGTTTCTTGTATAGTAGTTTACATCATTTATTGTAACTCTAAAGTAACCTATTTCTACCAACCAAGCTCTAGTAGGATATGTGACTGACAAGTCAGATGTCCAGTATCTTTTAGAACTTATAGGAAATACTGACTTCAGAGATGGATTGTACCTTGAAAAATCAGCTATACTGTACATCTCTTCTAAGGTTGGAAGTCTCCAGTCTGAGCTACCATTTAGCACTAAAGCCTCAACTGCAACTTTAGCAGCTTGCCACTTGTAAAGTACAGTACTAGTATCTTTTTGCCACTCCAATCCTGTTAATGCATCTTTAATTGTAGTACCTGTATCTGTAAATCTGTTTCCATCGCATGAACAACTTCCTCTAACTAACCAAACTCCTTTGTTGAAAACTATATCTTCGTAGTTTGAACCCATTCCTCCAAAATCAAAGCACGAATAATAAGCTTTAGCTGGATACTGAGCTGATTTATCTGATGACCAATAGCACTTAATATTCCTATTAGTGAAAGAAGACTTTACAGATGGGCATGGTTTACCCATCTCAAATAACCTTGAAAACTCTTCCATATTAGGAAGTCTCCAGTCATCATATCCTGCAAAGGTTGACTCTTTAGCTATATTTGACGCATTTATCCATGTTGTAGGCTGAATATTATCACTTTGCTCCCACATAAGTCCTATTTCAGTATCAGATACCGTACCATCATTATTGATTATGAACTCTGCAAACGTTGCAGTCGAAACTAAACTTAATACAATAATTAGTAAAGCTATAAAAATTTTTCTCATAGTTTCTCCTAATCTCTCTTACACCAATTTTTTTTTGCGTTTAGTCCCCACTAAATATA
>PDZT01000164.1 GCA_002753105.1 Deltaproteobacteria bacterium YD0425bin50
CAGGTCTTTTCGTTTTAAGAGAAGTTGAGCTATAGCCTCCTGAATTTTCATGGCACTTAAATTGATAGTCCAAGGTATAAGAACAGAACGAATTGAAGGATTATCAAGAATCGTTAATATTTGAGAGTTGGGTTGTGTTTGAAAGGATAGGGCAATGGATTTATGACCCAGATATCCCTGTTGATAATCTTTAATTGCCATAATATGCAGTTGGGCTAGTTCAGTTTTTCCTAAAAGGGTGTAGTATAGAGCCTTTTTCAAAATATACTGATACGTTGGTTTGATCTGTTCTGGACTAAGTCCTTTTTCTTTTAGTAAATACAGTCTATTACGGTTATCATAATACAAAATCCACGTTGGCACTTTAGTTACTGCTGATAAATGCCAAATAAGAGATTGCGTTGATACAAGTATCCGGTATCCCATCATAGCAATTCGCTGACACCATTCCACATCATCAAAGTGAATAAAAAAATCTTTCCATAAACCAGCTTTTTTGGCAACATCTGCACGTACCAACAATGAGGCAGCCGCAACATAGTCCACATCCAAGTGCGAAGGACAAAAAGAAATATAGCTCGATAATTTGAAGTCTGCTTTTAACAATTGCGTTATGGATAAGCCTTTCCAAGTGATCACTTCTTCAAGATGCCTGTTAAGGATTAAATTTCCGTTGGCTTGATTGATAAATGCTCCAATTTCATTGATTCGCCAAGGATAATCTAATTGCATCATGGTTGACCCGGCAATGGCAGCATCTTTTTTGGCTTCAAGTAATTGGACTAATTCGATTAATGCATTTCGATGAACCACAACATCATTATCTAATAACCAGATATAAGTGTATTGTCCCTCTTTTTGATCAAATGCCCAACTGAGACCTGTATTAAATCCACCAGACCCGCCTAAATTTGTTGAATTTTGAATACAGATGATATGAGGATACGCTTGGCGAATGCTTTCAGTGGTTTTATCATCGCTGGCATTATCAACAACGAGAATATCAAGAGATTCTTTAGGATAATTGATGTGGTTTATGCTATCCAGCAGTCGAAGCACAAACTCCCGTTTGTTCCAAGTAACCACAATGATTAGAATTTTTGGAGTAGTTGTGATCATAGTATATTATTTATTATTTCCAGTTCGGTCTTAATATTTATTAAGAAAATGTATTTGATTTTTTGTATCGCTATTAGTCAAATAGTAAGCGATATGTCAAGTAAGAAAGTCTAATTGATCAACGCCAAAATACTAAATTAATTATTCGTTGATTTTAAGTATAATTTTTTGTAATAGTTCTATGTTTTTTAAAGCAAATTTTTATTATATCACTATGTTATTTGTTAAAGAGGATAAAATGCCTTACAGTACTTTTACATTTGAAAAAATAAAAAAAGACCTGAGTCTTTCAACTATAGATAAAATGGGTCTTTTTAGCCATATTACCGGAGTAGAAACAGATGAAATGTTTTCAAAATCCTTAACAGAAGATAATATCCCTATCGGTCTGGCAATTAATACTGAGAAAGCGCGGTCTGAATTGATTATAATGCCCATGCTGCTTGAACTGCGAAAAATGATGAATAAACAGATAAGTCTTTTTTCAGGGATTGAATTTAATGTCGATGAAGAAGTGGGGTTAAATGGTGTTTGTGATTTTGTTGTCAGTCTCTCGTCTGAACAGTTTTTCTTGGATGCACCAGTAGTTGTCATCGTGGAAGCTAAAAAAGAAGATATAACAAAAGGATTACCTCAATGTATTGCAGAAATGAGAGCTTCCCAAATATTTAATGAGAAAAGAGAAAATCAGATTGAAACAGTTTATGGAGTTGTAACAACCGGCAGCAACTGGAAATTTTTGAAATTACAGAACCAGACTGTTTACATAGATTTTGATGAATACCATATAAAAGAGTTCAACAAAATCATGGGAATATTGTTAACTATGTGTCTGAAAAAAGCATAAGCCGTCTTTTTTATCTTCACCAACTGATGCGTTAGTTTGAGTTGTTCTCGAGACTGAGGGATCACGATTACCGTGTAATCCTTTAATCCGTGAAATCTGTGATTTAGGGGCACATGATCAAGCGTATGATGGAAGAAAATGAAAAATGATTCAAGTTTTTTGTGTTGATGAAATATATAAAGGAATTCATATTCCTTGAATGTCAAATCATACAAAATAAATATTGACAATGAACGTGTGAATTGTTATCGAGGCCTAATTAAAGATGTTTATGGTTAAAAGTACTATATTTGTTGTATAATTTAATGTGAATAAGGTTGAAGGGGGGTGAAATTCATTCGTAGTTGGGGAAAAAAACCCGTAGTTTAATTTATTATGAATGAAATTTTTTTAATTATCTATGCTTCATCTTTTATTTTTTTTATTTTTTTGAAGGAGGATTGAATGAAAAGACTTGGTTTATTAATGGTAATGCTTGCTCTTCTAGTTGGTTTTGTTGCCCCAGTAAGTGCGGCTCCAATGATTACAGCAGAAGAAGCAGGTAGAGGTGATGCTTTAATTTTTCCGATGTATTATCTGAACGGAAATAATACATTCAAAATTCGAAACAATTATGGCGAATTTGTTCAAGTGCATGTTCGTTTTCGAGCAGCAATTTCTAGTATTGAATTAAGAGATTTTGATATCGTTTTATCTCCATTTGATGTGGTTTCATTTGAATTAAAGCCTTATGTTACGCAAGATGGTATCACCATTGGACAGATTGTATCTGAGGATCAGAGTTTTAGATATACTGCTCAGAGCCCATGGGATGGAAAGAAATTTTCTACCAATTTTGATATTAGACAAACAAAACAAGTGCATGTAAGAGAGACTGCTCAAGAATATGAACATAATTATATGTTTGGTTATGTTGAAGTTATTGGAGAGGCTGTATTGGTTGGTTTAGCCAATGCACGTCCCCCTTATCATCAAAGAGCCGATAGTGTTTTGGCATCCAAAAAACAAATCAATGCATGGATGTGGCAAGCAACCACTGATTTAGGTGGGATGAATGAGAAATTGGCTGATGTGCCAAATTGTCTAACAGGTGTTCAGTATTGTGAATCTGGCCCAAGTACGGGTGTTGGTGTTGCGCTTGAAGCGCTTGCACTTCAGAATTTTAGAACCAATCAAGCAGATGTTGCTCATCGTGATGGAAATAATTATCCATTAGATGGCGGTGTTATTTTACATCATCCAATGTATGAAGATTCAAGATGGGATTTCAATAGAGATTATATGTACTATCCCGGAATTGCAATGGGGTCAGACAAAGCAGCTTATGAACTTCCTTTGTATGAACAAACTATGGCATGGCATACATCATTTGGGCCGACATGGTTAGATGGTGATGATGATCCGACTGTTCTTGATGAAGGTGATTTTTTCTATAGTCCTGCTAAAAATATGTTGACAAGTATGGGGGCTATTGCATTGAATAATCCTGCAAATAATAGTTTAGATGAGGTTGAGGCTGCCTTAAGTGCTTGTGGCGGAACTACAAGTCATTATTTTAACAATGATAAAAAAATGACAGCTATTGTTATTACTTATCCAACAAAACATTTACATTTCCCATATGATACAAAAACCGGTCAATTATTTACAGGTTGGACTGATTTTGTTGATACAGTAGGGGATTTCTTAAAAGTGGGTTGTGAATCAGCGTTTTATGGTTGGGGTGGTTTTGTAGCAGGTTCAAAATATACATGTGCTATGGTTCCAGCAAGTATTTTTGACAATGAAGAAAACCAACCAACTCCTCCTCCTCCTCCATCTTTTGGAGACATTTCACCAATTCAGTTAGTCCCAGTTGTATTTCCAGATCAAATGTATGCATGTCATGAAGTTAATTTTATGACCATGGATTTGTTTAAAATTCCATTCAAAGAAGGTTGGATTGGAATTGCACCTACGGGCTTGTCATGGGCAAATGCTTATATTGGTGTAGCAATTACAGTTAATCGGTCTGATTTTGGTGTTGTATATAATACCGTATTAAATTAAGCCGTTATTTATTATAGTAAAGAAACCTTGATGGGCAGTTTTAGAAATAAAACTGCCCATTTTTATATGTGTTCGATTTTAAAAGGATTGTCATGAAGCAAACAACAAATCTGGTATTGAATTCGAGAAACATCGGATTAGATTATATTCGGGCAATGGGTTTACTTCTCATGATGAGTATTCACTATGCCAGATTTATTCCTGAAAAAACAAAACTGGTGTATTATTTAAAATTTATTGGGGAATCCTCGCCTGCTTTTTTCTTTTTTGCATTTGGTATGACATTGACTCGTTTTTTAGAAAAAGAAGCAGGAGATCGTTTTCAAAAAGGGTTAATGTTTTTATATGTTGCATTATTACACAACCTTTTATGGCATCACTTGTTTTATTCCGATTTCCTTTTTTTCTTATGGGCATGGTTATTTATTATAGCAATTCTTGAAATAGTTCGTCCACTACCTAATTTTATATATATGACATTGATTGTTACCGTGTTGGGAATCATGGTGTGCGTGCCGTCCTATCATATTCCTATGATATGTAAAGAAATCTTTGATGGCCCATTTAAATTGATACCGTGGGGATGTTTTATTCTATCTGGGCTTTATTTTAAAAGAAGAAATGAGTTCGATCAAAACTATTGGCAAGGTATATTGATCATAGGTCTTGGATTATTTTTGTATAGCCTGTCAAAAGTCTATGTTGATTATTTCAGCTTGAAAATTATTAAGTGGCCATTGACGCCAACTTATTTTTTATTATTTATTGGCCTGAATATCCTGATGGTTAATTTTATCAATAACCACCATTCTTTTTTTGAAAATCAATTCCGTTTGCCATCGCGTTTATGTAATTTTATATCTTCCAATTTATTGTTAGCCACAGCGATTCAATTCTTTGTTTTTAAATGTGCAGAGTTGATTATAAGCAAAGTGAATCAAAGCGTATTATTAAAATATGATGTTTTTTTTGTTGTTTTAGGTGTACTACTCTGCAATGTATTATTGCTAATTATTTTAAAATGGATACTCGTTTTTTGGAAGCATTATAAATATCATGCTGTTTTTAGAATGTTGCGAGAAAATTTTCATGCACATGCAATAGGTATGGTCTTTGGATGTGCTGTATTCTCTGCGTGTATAAGCTACTTTAAACTTGGAAATTTATATAATGTTTTTTTTTTCACTGTAATTATTATTATGCATTATTTTTGTCTAGAAATGGCACATTATCGATTTAGTATCCAAAAACAATAGACATGGTTTTTATAAAGATTTTTCTTGAAAATTAAAGTGGTTAATTATATATTCCGCCTAATTTTAAAAGACATCATTAATTTTTTTGATAGATGTCGATTATAATTAACTTTAACCTAAGGAGTTATTATGAAAAAAAGTGTAGTAGTATTATTGGCATGTTTATGCGTTCCAGCACTGATTTATGCAACAAATCTTGAACTTGAAGATGTAAATTTTCCATTTGATTCCAAATCAGTAGTGGATGATTTAAAGCAGTTCCCGCATTTAGCTGACCTTATGAAACAGCATCCAGATGTGTATCTTGAAATTACTGGGCATACCGATACGGTAGGTGGCAAGAAATACAATAATAGTCTTTCTAAAAAACGAGCTGAGGCTGTTAAACAACTATTGATCAATCAAGGTGTGTCAAGTTCCCGAATTTCCATTATTGGTTTAGGAAAATCACAAGTTAAAGCTAAAGGTAGCAGCCCTGAAAGCCATTTTATGAACCGTAGGGTTGTATTTAATCTATACAAACTGGTGAATGGTCAAAAAGATTACTACTATAAAGAAAATGAGTGTTTAAAACCACTTACGTTGGCTGATAATACAAAACCAATAGATAAAGGAATCGCCGATTCGAAATCAACATCAGATATTATGCAGCGATTGGATCAGCTTGAAAACAAGCTTTTAGATAATTGCAAATCCACAGAGACGAAGAAAAAATATTCCAAAAGCTATCGTTCCACTGTTTATGCAGGTATCGGATCTAACGATGGCCGACTTGCTGGAGCTATGGATGGGATGTTTTTTTATCAAATCGTTCCAAATGTTGCACTACAGACCGGAATCAAAGGAATTATTGATGATCAGATGAATGAATATCAAATGGATTTCGGGCTTATTGGAAAATTCCGAAATATTCAATTAGGTTCTTTTGCTTCATACAAATGGGTTCAGTTGGACAATTATGATACAGCGTTATTAAATCAGGTCGGTGTTGATCTTTCCTACCAATTGGCCAATGGAACGGTTGGTATTTTTGCTGCTCAACCGATTCAAGACAAAGATACTATTGCTTCATCAGAAACGAATCAATTTTTTGATCGAACAGTTCAGGAAACCTATATTCAGGCACATGCAAAAGCAGGAATATCATATAATTATATGTTAAATAATGGACTTTATGCAGAAGGTAATCTTGGCTGGATAGACTCAGATGATGCTGATGTATCCGGAAAATTAAAAGTGTCATATCCGTTATTTCCTAATGAATCTTTAAGAATATTTATGCAAGCATCTGTAAATAATGGGTATATTAAAGATGGAGATGAAGTAACCGCTATGTTAGGTATTGAATTGTTGAATTGGAAACGACCTGAACGATGTGAAGATGAAATTTTCCCAATGACAATTCCTGATATTTCCTATACGAAAAAAACACAAACAAAGGCTATTACTTCTGGAATCAATTTGCCTCCCCAAGTCAGCATTATTGCATCTGACGTAACTGGTTGGCAGCCGCTAAATATTACTTTTACCGCAGTAGGTTCTGATCCTGATGGTAACATAGTTAGTTATGACTGGAATTTTGGTGATGGCCAAACGGGTTCTGGTGCAGTAGTTACTCATACATTTAAAGAATCCAAAACATTTTTAGTGACCTTAAAAGTAAAAGACAACGATGGCGCAGAAGCATCAGCCAATTTTACAGTTTCTACCTTAAATGAATTGCCTGTCGTATCGATTATTGCTTCAGACACAGAAGGTGTATATCCTTTACCTGTTATGTTTATAGCAGATGCTACTGATTCGGATGGAAAAATCCATAGTTATTATTGGAATTTTAGTGATGGAACTTATGCAACTGGAAAACAAGCTGCTCGTACATTTAATCAGCCCGGCACCTATCGTGTTGGGGTAACTGTTTCCGATAATCAAGGTGGTATTAGACAAGGTTCAATTGATATTCGTGTATTAGATAGAAAACCTATTGTAGATGCTGGTCGAGATCAAAATGTTGACTATCAACTTGACCCGATTGTATTGGATGGTACTGGTTCTTATGACCCCGCAGGAGGTGATTTAATGTATTATTGGAACCAGCTTGCTGGGCCTCATGCCTTGATGACGGATGCAAATTCACCTGTTGCTTACTTTATTCCAACTAGAGTGAATGATACCTATATCTTTCAATTAGATGCTACAGATGAGCGTGGGGGGTATAATTCAGATGCAGTAACCTATACTGTAAAATAAAAAAAATTATATCAAATCTTATTTTTTTTAGTTTGGGGAAAACTTTTTTAAAGTCACTGTTTTCCCCAACTTCTTTTTTTAACCATTTTGTACTACAAGCGGAAGAAAACATGATGCGAAAGAACACTTATTATATAATTTTTATCATGATAATCATGGCTGATGTATGTATTTTGCCTTGCTTTGCAGATGAAAAATCATCGAACGTAATTGCATATATCGGAAAAGAATCCATTACCCAACAGGATTTAGATGAATTAACCCGAAATGTTCCCGAACCTTTTCGGAAGGCATTTGCGCAAAAGGCTCTTGAACGATTAATAGATACTTACGTATTTTCAAAAATTGCAAAGGAAAAAGGAATTGATAAAAAGTCGGAATTTATCGCTCGGTTAGAAAAAGAAAAGGCAAGAATATTAGCTGAATATTTTATTGAAAAAAATGTTCAGGTGCCACAACCTGTCTCATCTGAAGAAATTCAAAAATATTATGAACAACATGCTGATATGTTTCAAACTAAAGATAAAATAAAAGCATCTCAATTAGTATTTAAAGATCAAAAAGAAGCGGATCAGGTAAAGAAAAAGTTAGATGCGGGTGAGTCATTTCAAAGTTTATTAAAAAACAAAGAAACGATTCAGGCATCTCCGAAATCAGGTGATCTTGGATGGATCGAAAAAGGTAAGATGCCTAAAGCCTTTGATGAGGTTGTGTTTCAATTAAAAAAAGGCGAGATTAGTCCCATTGTACAAACAGCTTTAGGGTTTCATATTGTTTTGGTTGAAGACAAAGCAATGGCTTCCAAAAAGACGTTACAGGAAGTTGAAGCACAAATTAGAAGCAGAATTTCTTCTGAAAAACAAGCCCAATTAAAGAAATCGTATATTGAAAAAGCTCAAGTTCGTATTGTTGATGAGACATATCAAAAAAAGGAGACTAATAATCCTTTTATTTTCCCAGGACAATCGCATAAATGATGAAAACTACATCTTGTCTGATGTTAAGCATAGTGATGCTCAATTATAATCGTTTGCATGAAACCCAAAAAACAATGAATCATTTAAAACAACTGGTTCAAGATCGGGAAGATATTGAAGTCATTGCCGTAGATAATGCTTCGCAGGATCAAACCTTGGGGTATTTAAACAGTCAAAAAGACTGGGTTACCGTTTTGCCAATGAAAACAAATAAGGGAATTGCTGGGTTAAATAAAGGGTTTAACCTCGCAAAAGGAAAATATATTTTTGTTATTGACGATGATTCTTGCCCCATAAATAGTGAAACTATTGATTTGTCGATTC
>PDZT01000165.1 GCA_002753105.1 Deltaproteobacteria bacterium YD0425bin50
GATTACAAGATTACCATGATTTTTTCTTATTTCCATTCCCATAATCCTGAAATCCTTTAATCTTCTTATTGTCTGAACACGATTACGGGATTACAAGATTACCATGATTTTTTCTTATTTCTATTCCCTTAATCCTGAAATCCTTTAATCTTCTCATTGTCTGAACACGATTACAGGATTACAAGATTACCATGATTTTTTCTTATTTCCATTCCCATAATCCTGAAATCCTTTAATCTTCTCATTGTCTGAACACGATTACAGGATTACAAGATTACCATGATTTTTTCTTATTTCCATTCCCATAATCCTGAAATCCTTTAATCCTGTAATCGTGTTCAGACAATCACCCTCACTTCACCGCTCATCAGCTTTGGTAATAGCGTATCACGGAGTTTTTCGAGGGTACGAATTTGTAAGATATTAATTTTGATTCTGTTTACAATAATATAAACTTGCTTATCAAAATCTGTAAGTAAAGAAGTAGGTGGTAATTTAACCAGATATTCTTTTAATATACCTGTATTGAGATTGTTTTGAACTGAGCCGTCTGCTATACTATTTAATTCTTTAAATATTTGTTTTAAAAAAAAGAAAAGAAAAAATTTTGAAATACCTTTAAAATCTCTAAATAATAGCCACCCGTCATGAATACAACCTTCCAACTCAACAAAATAAGGAAAACCACAGGTCGCACTATTTGAAAGTATTAAATCTCCATGAAATACCTTAACACTTTTACTCACACCTGCTTCAGTTATGAATTCATTTGTTTTATCAATAAAAAAATTATTACTTCTTGAACCATCTGCAATTTTTATCCAGGGTACAGTACCGTTTACAACATACTCGATAATTGGTCGAGGTGAAGAACCTCTTGTAATAGTACATAAATTTTCTAATCGCTTTTCTTCCCACCCCTCCTCCGCCTCCTCCACAAACCACTGCCTAAAAAGCGTTTCCGCCATATCTTCAAGGGTTTTGTTCTGTCTGTGGAGCAGGTCTATTTTGTCGTCGAGGCTGGATAGGACTGAGGCGATGGCTTGTTGTTCTGGAAGTGGAGGGAGTTCGATTATAAGATTATCGAATGTCGATTTTGTAATAGTATCAAAGACAGCACCATAAGAGTTAGATAAGAATGTAGATAAAGAATTTTTCAGCCAATAATATAAAAAATCATTGCAAGTATATTTTGAATTAGCATCAATTCCATAGTTTGATTGATTAAAAGCCATATCATTTCCAAGCATTGAAACTACTCCAACAGTTCCTCTTGCGGAAATAATAATCTGTCCCTTTTTTAATATCTTAGTAGAACTTTCTTTCAATCCTTTTTCAGTAATGGACTTATCTGATGTATAACAATATTTTTTGCCATTGTTAAAGTCGGTTACAGAAAGCCATGGAATTGTTCCATTCCAGTATTCAGTGTTAGATGTTTTAGGTGTTCCACCACCTATTAAAAATATAACATCCCCCAACTTATATTCCTTCCACTCACTCATCAACGCCCCCCAACTCCGCCTCAATTTCTTCGATACTTGGCAGACTTGTCTTCAAAGCCTCTGGTAAAGCTCGGGTAATTTGTGTTTCCCATTCGGATACGCCAATAGGATTGGTATATCCACGCAAGGCATATTCGGCAACGAGCTTATTTTTCTCTTTTACCAGCAGCAGCCCGATGGTAGGTTTATCATCAGGATGACGGAGAATGTCATCAACCACATTCAGATACATATTCAGCTTGCTTACATGACCCGGATCAAAGGCTACCGCTTTCAATTCAATAACCACATAGCAACGCAACTTAAGATGATAAAAAAGGAGATCAAGATAAAAGTCGCTGTCACCAAGCTCAAGATGTACTTGGCGTCCGACAAAGGCAAATCCTTGACCGAGTTCGAGCAGAAATTGCTGAATATGGTCAATAAGCGCCTGTTCTAATTCTCGTTCGTGGCGATTATCAGAGGTGCCGATGAAATCAAATAAGTAAGGGTCTTTAAATATCTGATTCGCCATATCCGATTGAACTGGAGGCAGAGCCAATGCAAAATTGTTGATGGATTTCCCCTTCCGCTCAAAGGCTCTGCTTTCAATTTGGTGAACTAATACGGGCTGGCTCCATCCATGCTGCAATGTCATTTGTGCGTACCAAAGCCTTTGGTCAGAATTTTGGATTTTATCAAGCAGTGCCAGATTACTGCGCCATGGAATTTGTGCAATGATCCGTTGCACAATTGTCTTATCTGGCCAGGCAGCGGCAAACGCACGCATGTATTTTAGATTGCGTGGAGAAAATCCTTTCATATCCGGGAATTCTTTCTTAAGATCAGCCGAAAGACGGTCAATTACTTTTGCACCCCAGCCCTCGCCTGCCTGTTTTTCGAGAATAGCCGAACCAATATCCCAATATAAAGTTATCAGAGCGGCATTGCTGGAAAGTACGGCACGCAGCCGTTCCTGCTGGATCCGTGTTTTAAGTGCTATCAAAAAATTTTTATATGTCGCTGGGATATCCGTAAGTGGCGAGCTAACTGGAAAGCCGACTTCTGGTTTGTGACGTCCAAGAAATTTACGATCATTTGATTTATTCTTTTCCACAAGACACCTGTATCTTAGCGAGATTTTCCAAAATTATTGCATTGAGATTTTCCTCTTCTTTTAATTGCTCTAAAAACTCCGCCTTTAAACTCGTAAACCGCTCCTTGAAATCAAAATCGTCTTCATCATCGGCAAGCCCAACATACCTTCCGGGAGTTAAAACAAAATCGAGTTCCCGAACTCTTTCAATGCTGGTAGAATTACAAAAACCTTTGATGTCCTGATAATTCCCTTTGGGATTCCTCCAGTTATGATACGTTGAACTGATCTTTTTTATATCATCTGCGGAAAGTTCTTTGGTTCTGCGGTTTATCAAATGTCCTTCGTTTCTGGCGTCAATAAACAATATTTCATTGGTACGGTTTCTGAATTTACCATTTGCCTTGTTACGGCTTAAAAACCATAAACAGGCGGGAATCTGAGTATTTAAGAATAGTTTAGCAGGTAAATTGACAATACAATCCACCAGTCGGGCTTCAATCAATCCTTTTCGGATTTCACCCTCACCAGAGGTCTTTGATGTGAGTGATCCTTTTGCCAAAACAAACCCTGCAATACCGATGGGGCTTAAATGGTAAAGGAAGTGCTGTATCCATGCGTAGTTTGCGTTTCCTGAAGGGGGAACGCCATAAATCCATCTGCCGTCTTTGCGCAACAGGTCTCCTGACCAATCGCTATCGTTAAATGGCGGATTAGCAATGACAAAATCAGCTTTAAGGTCTTTGTGGACATCGTTTAGGAATGAACCTTCATTGTTCCATTTGACTTGAGAGCTATCGATACTACGGATAGCAAGATTCATTTTAGTTAGCCGCCAAGTTGTTTGGTTGCTTTCCTGTCCGTAAATGGAGATGTCGTTCACATTCCCTTGATGCTCAGTTACAAATTTTTCAGATTGAACAAACATTCCACCAGAACCACAGCAGGGATCAAATACTCTGCCCTTGTACGGTTCAAGCATTTCTACCAGCAATTCAACAACACTGCGAGGCGTATAAAACTGACCGCCTTTTTTCCCTTCTGCAAGAGCGAACTCACCCAAGAAATATTCAAATACATGCCCAAGAATATCGGCGCTTCGAGCTTTAGCATCACCCAGCGCAATATTTCCAACAAGGTCAATCAGTCCTCCAAGAGTTGTTGGGTCAAGATTACCTCTGGCAAATACTTTAGGAAGTACGTCTTTCAGCGATGGATTTTCTTTTTCAATGGCATCCATTGCATCATCAACTTCTTTTCCGATTGTAGGGAGTTTTGCTTTTGATTGAAGATACGACCACCGTGCTATTTCAGGAACAAAAAAAACGTTTTCGGCTTTGTATTCGTCTTTATCTTCCGGGTCTGCTCCTGCATACTGACCCGTATTGCTTTTTAATTTTGAGTGTAATTCTTCAAACGCATCTGAAATGTATTTTAGAAAGATGAGACCGAGAACAATATGTTTATACTCAGCGGCATCAATGTTTTTTCTGAGTTTATCTGCGGCTTTCCAGAGTTGTTTTTCTATGGGTTCATCTTTTGTGTTATTTTTTTTTGCTTTTGCCATTTATTTTTCTCCAGTTTTGACCTTGATTTTCGTTTCGGCCAGCCACTAGGGGCCTATCCTAAAACCCCTCCAGCTACAATAAGCAACACTTCTTTTACACTGATTAAGGCATTGATCATCGTTGCGTCCATTTTCATTTGTAGGGGCGAGGCATGCCTCGCCCCTACGGTATTACGATTTCACCCAATTGTTTATTTACTTAACAACTGTTGAATTTTTTGAAACATAACCTCTTTATTGATAGGCTTTGAAATATAATCATCCATACCCGCTTCGATACAGGCTAATCTGTCTCCCTTCATTGCACGGGCAGTCATTGCAATCACTGGAATATGATGGTTTAACACCTTTGAATCGTTATTCCGAATAATTCGTGTCGCTTCAAATCCATCCATTTCAGGCATTTGCATATCCATTAAAACAATATCATACGGAACCTGTTCCAAAGCCTCCACAGCTTCTTTTCCATTACCAACTGCATCAGCATAATATCCAGCTTTTTCTAAAAGACGCAAGGTTAACTTCTGATTCACAACATTATCATCTGCTAACAATACCCGAATTTTTTTATGTGACGCACTGTCTATTCCGGAAATAGGTTCACATGTCGATAACGTGTCTTCTTTAATTGCATCTTTACACCATAAGTTAAGAATGGTCTGATATAATTGACTTGGCTTAATGGGTTTTGTTATCTGCGCAGCATAAGGTATGGATTGGATACGATTTAACTCTGTTTTGGTTGCACGGGAAATCATCAATACAATCAGGCAATTGCTACTCTGTTGCTCTTTTAAAATGAACTGCAATACATATTCGAAATCAGATTCTGGCATGGATTGATCAATCAATACAGCATCAAAAGCTTGGTTTGTTTCTTTAGCTTGGTGCATTCTCGCAATCGCTTCTTGTGAACTTCCTGTGATTGCAAACTGACAGCCCCAGTTTGTCAAATAATCCCGCAACATCGTTTGAGACGAGAAATTGTCATCAACAATAAGAATACGTTTTTGTTGAATAATATCAGGAAATACCCCAAAAATTTTGTCTTTACGTTTTTGTTTTTCCAAAACCGCTGTAAACCAAAAGGTTGATCCTTTTCCTTCAACACTTTCTACGCCAATAGAGCCTTTCATTAATTCAGCAAGTTTTTTGGATATACTTAAACCGAGACCGGTACCACCATATTTCCGAGTTGTTGATGCATCCACCTGAGAAAAGGATTTGAACAGGCGATCCATTCGATCACGAGGAATTCCAATACCCGTATCTTTTACAGCAAATTTCAAGGTTACATGATGTCGCGTTTCATTTTCCAAAGAAACTCGAATCAGTATTTCACCTTGTTCAGTAAATTTTAAAGCATTACCCACTAAATTAATAATAATTTGACGTAGCCGTCCGGGGTCTCCCTTTAACAGAGTATGTATATTCTGATCGACATGGCAAACCAATTCAATACCTTTTTCATGAATTTTGATAGACACTAAATCTGCCACATCTTCTAATGCCAACTGAAGATCAAAGTCAATGTGTTCAAATTCCAGTTTTCCTGCTTCAATTTTTGAAAAATCAAGGATATCATTGATGATGGCGAGTAATGCTTCACCACTGATTTTAATAATGTTCAAATAATCGTGCTGTTCATCATTCAAGGGGGTGTCTTGTAAAAGCCCCGTCATACCAATAATACCATTCATAGGAGTACGAATTTCATGACTCATATTGGCAAGGAAAAAACTTTTAGCCATGTTTGCAGCTTCAGCAGCTTCCCGTTCTTTTTCAGCACGCTCTTTTTCTTTACGCTCAGTGATATCCACAAGTGAGCCTTCATAATAAAGAATATTCCCATGAACATCGCAAATCCGTTGACATGAAATCGAAGCCCATATTTGTTTATCGCTGCGATAAAATTGACTTTCAAACCCAATAACCTTATCATTTATTTTTAACTGAGTTACCAAGCTTTTCCAGTCATTAGGATAAACAAATATATCTTTAACCATAAATGATTTTGCTTTGATAATTTCATCTAAACCTTCAACCCCAAATATTCTGGCTACTGCAGGATTAGCGCTAATCAATTCTCCCTGAAGTCCTAATTGAAAAAGCCCCTCAATTGAATTTTCATACAAGGACCTAAATTTGGTGTAATTCTTAGCATTTTCAATTGAAATTGCGGCCTGAGCTGTCAACAGTTGTAGCAGTTCAACTCGATTCGGTGTAAATGCGCCAGTCAGTTGATTATTTTCAAGATAAAGCACACCCGTTAAGTCTTTGTGGCTGATAATTGGAATACACAGGATTGACTTGGTAACATATGTGTCAATATGCGGATCATTTTTAAATAAGCTGTGATTTACAGCATCATTTAACACCACAGGTTCATGGGTACGAAGTACATAATTGACAATAGATACCGCCAAATCATCACAATGATCGATCAACATGGATTCAATGACCACCTCAATCTCTTTAACCGCCGTTGCTTTGGCTTCAACTATATACGCCTTATCTTTTTTGAGAATCATTACCCCTTTTTGTGCTCCAGCATTTTCCATGACAATTTTCATTAATTTTTTTAATAGGCTATTCAGTTCAATCTCGCTGGATATTGCTCGTGAAGCCTTCATGACTGAAGTTAAATCAAAAACATCTTGTTGACTGCTGCTTGTAGAAGAAGATGTAATTGACGTATCTGAATAGTCATTGCGTCGTTGATAGTTCTGAGAAGATAATGCAAATAATTCCGGATATTGTTCTTCTAAAAACTGAACTTTGGCTAAGTTGCCCCAATGTAAATAACAGTGTCTCGCCTCATGCATGTATATTTTGGCAATTTTTGACCGGTTTCGCTGCAGATAAAACTTGGCTGCGAGTTCGTTGGCTATAGCTTCATTTTGAATAAACCCATTTATTTTTGCAGATTGGATGGCTTGATCATATAAATCAATGGCTTCTGGAAATCGTCCTTTGATTCGGGCAATTTCAGCACTGACTAATAAATACTTGTGCATGGTGTTTTCAGGGCAATTCTCTGCCCATATTTTTAATTTTCGTTGGCATGTATATATGGTTTCTCCAACCTGAGGTTTTGATTCTGGATGTTCTTCTTTTATCAAAGCCCCAATTAATAATGCTGTATAAAAATAATATTCAGGCAAACTCGGCCAGCCAAAGCCGCCGCTACTATTCTGACGAACTAATTTGGATATTTCAATGGCTTCTGAATATTTTTCAAATCCAAAAAAAAGTTGCAATTTTAAAATATAAAACCAAAACAATAATCCTTTATGTCTGGTTTGAATCAATTGAGACTCTTCAAAAGCATACGTGTTAAAAGAAAACTCACTGACAGCCTGCTTTTTTAAATTTAGCATCATGCCAATAGTGGTTTGGATAATGAATAAGTTTGGACTGCGGATTCGCTGAAGAAACGATTCAAACTGAATACATTGATCTAAAATGGTATCTATGTGTTCGCCTTGCACAACCATTGTCCATACGGTCCAGCTTGCTGTATAGCCTGCATAGACAAAATCCCCAGATTCAATAGCTTGCTGGAACGCCTTTTTTTGATACGGTAAATTGGTCTTCACATGGTTTCGCCAATGATTCACCAAGGTTCCAAACAATCCATTTACTTTTGCTGATAATTGCCTGTTATCATACGATTCTACTAAGCGAACCGCCATTTCGCCAAATTCTTGACTTAATCGATAATTCTTAAATCCAGAACCAAGAATTAATGCATAAATGGCATAGGCAAATGCAGAGGCGGGTGAATTCCCATATTCATATGAAAGTTTGATCATTTTAAGAATGGATAATACCATCAATTGCTGACTAAAGAAAAACGCTGAATGGGAAACATTCATTAAGAGTTCCATAATTAATTTTTGTTCGTCATCTTGGATTTGCGGCATATCAAGAATACTTGAAACAGATCGGTTCCGACTAAGCCACTTGACTTTCATGATCTCAATCATAATCGTATGCCATGATGGCTTCATGGTAATATAAATCCCAAACCGTTTTAATCCTTTGAGTCCTTCGGCAACTGCTTTTTTTTGTTTACCCATCCCTTCATATAAAATGGCCTTTTTATTATTCACAATCGCTTTTTCTATGGTTGTTCGGCTTAATACCAGCACGTCATTAAAATACTGTTCTGCTTCTTTAAAATGACCGTTCAGATATTCACCTTCAGCCATCCCCATGTAAAGTGACAGGGTCAACGGATCGTATTTTTTTAACCGGTTTTTCGGCAAAATCAACAACCCTTTTTTCGTATAATTCAATGCAGATTCAAATGCGCTTGACGATTTGGCTTTTTTAGCTGCTTTTAAGTTATATAATGCAATTTTTACTTTTTCTTCTTCATTTAAAATTAATTCCATTGCGCTGTTGAAATGATTTACCATTTCAAATAAATGGTCTTGTGCTTCTGTACATAAGAATTCTTTTTCCAGAATTTTGGCGATGGTAAGATGCGTTCTGCGTTTCTTTTCTTCATCCATCATCGAATAAGCCGCGAACTGAACCCGATCATGTAAAAACTGATATTCTGTTTTTTCTGAAATTGAAGTGTGAGTATCCGTTGTATGACATTCTTCAAGATTTTCTTTAAAACCTGCATATTTGTACTGATCTC
>PDZT01000166.1 GCA_002753105.1 Deltaproteobacteria bacterium YD0425bin50
ATTAAAAACAACGAGTTGGAAAATGCTTTCTCCAAATTTTATAATATCATTGTTTTTTAAAATCTGTT
Organism: Deltaproteobacteria bacterium YD0425bin50; assembly: GCA_002753105.1. GTDB lineage: Bacteria > Desulfobacterota > Desulfobacteria > Desulfobacterales > YD0425bin50 > YD0425bin50. The sequence continues at coordinate 69 of PDZT01000166.1, forward strand.
TTGTACTTATTTTTTTTTTGTTTACAAATGTACCATTACTGGAATTTTTATCCTCTAGGGTGATCTGTTCAGAATCGCAATATAAGATTCCATGTTCTTTAGAAACTGAGGACTCTGAAATTGCGATATTATTTTTTTTGTCTCTTCCGATGGTCGTTGTACCCGTATAAAAACGAAAATCCTGACCTTCGATCTCTTTACTCGCTTTAAGACAAACCAACCATCCTTTTAATTCTCTATCTGTAATGTTTAAAGGAGCGGAACACACTCTTGTTAAGTCATCTTCCATGATTCACTTCCCTTATCTTTATTTCGCTTTTATAATCTCACCCACGCCTATAATATTTTTAACTATGTTAGCTGGAGTGCCATAATAAGTAACATTACCTGTGCCAATAATATCTACACTTAATTGTTTATTGGCAACGATGATTGCATCCCCAGCACCCTGAACAGAAATTTTAGTGATTTCAGATTGAAAATGTTGGGCATTCAGATTCGCAGAACCAGCTAAATTCACCTTAAATGTTTTTGTTTTTCCGGTGATAGAAAGCTCAGAAGCTCCCTGAATATCAACATCCAATTGTGTATTATTTACATTTGTTATAGTCGTCGTTGTTGAACCAGAAATCGACATATGTTCAATATCCGTCACGGCAATAGTCAACTTTATTTCATTCTGTGTACATATCGGGTCTTTTGCATATATGAGAAGTTTTTTTCCTTCTACTTTGGTAATAATGGATTCGAGCAGATTTTCATCAGCATTGAGTTCAACATGCTGCTTATCCTGACACTGAATACGAATAAGATAGGCACCGAGTACCTCTATACGATTAAATAATTCGATATGTCGTTCTTCAGTTTTAAGAATACCATTACCCTGCACGCATTTATCTGCAATAGCTAATGGTCTCATTGGAAAAAAAATGCTGATTAAACCAATCAATAAGATTCCTATTTTAGATTTATGAACAGTAAGATTCATCGACATTTGTTTACTCTATTGAATAAAAAGGTTTTTTTAAATTGTTTTTCAAAGTTGATATTTCTTCATGCTTTCCATAGATAACCGTATATACAACTTTGGTTTCCCCAGTTGCCGTATCTACAACAAATGCCCCGCACCCTCCGGAATTATTTCCAAAAGGTGTTCCCCATGCGGATATTTGGTATCTTCCATAAGATAAAGGCACATCTTGTTTCGCGCCTGTTAGAAAAATTAGACCACCCAGTACGAATATTCCGAGCAAAAAATATTTAATTCTTTCTTTCCATATTTTTTTATCCATTTGAAATATTCCTATAATTGAATTTACTTCCATTCATCTTTTTCTCTATTTTCTTTCCGTTCAATTTGATTAAGCAAATCATCCTCTAAAGATGGCGTTGGCGTAATCCGTTGTTTTGTTTTTTTAGTATTTTTTTTCTCTTTTTTAACTTCTTCTTGTTTAGGCGATTCTTCGCTTACTGATGCTTGTTGTGGTGTAACTTTCGGCGGAGCACTTAGAAGTGCGATTATTTTTTTTCTTCTCATCAGCGCAAGTTCTATTGGCTCCAAAGGAACAGAACAATAGATAGTTAGAAACGTATCTTTTGAAACATAGGGCGTTTGATGATCAAATTTTACTAAAGCTGCTTTTGTTTTTTCATCTATAATTCCATTTATTTCTACATCATAACCGTGAAGAATTAAAAATTCCTGTGTCCATCTGATTTGATCTGTTTCACTGAGATTAAGAAAAGCATCAACAATGGCTTCGGTTACTACAGGGTCTGGTTGTGCATCAGGCAATAATCTCCAGTAAGGGAGACCAAGGTATTTTCCAACAAGCTGAATCATACTTAATTGAACGAGAAGTCGAGTTGCCGCATGTCTGCCTTGAATCTTCTGAACTGTCCCTTTCATCCCAAATGTAGGACCAAATATTGAAAAACCCAATTCTTTTTCTGCTGCGGCTTTATATACTTTAACTGTATTAATAGTCTGCATACCCGCAACACCCGAACTAGTTCTAAACTCGCGAAGATTAAAATCTACTGTAATGCTTGATAAACTCTCTCGATCTTGTGCCTCATACTTTAAATCCACAACATTGCTAGGCGTCCATTTTGGAACAGATGAATTTTCAGTAAATTCAGCCTCAACACCCACTTTTGTATCGCTTCCCCGTACTTCTAAACCCACATCAAATTCAGTAATTCCTCCAGTAACAACCACATCTGGAATAATTTTGTCTTGAAAATTAGAATACCCTGTTTGAGCCATGTTCATTAAAAATACAGGATCATACGGAACATAGGTAATTTTACCACCTACTGAATTTAATGTACTCTCAACCATTTTTGAAATATCCCGAGGAATTTCACCTTTTGTTCCCTCAGATTTACCTGTTTCATCGCCAACGTCTTTACTTTGGATATTTACTGGAACACTGCCATATATCTCTGTCATTTTGCCGATCTGTCTTAAAATTTTATCTAATGAGGTTATTTTAGGGGCGGGAGGTTCTTCTTTAATGGTTACTTCTGGATGTTGTATAGCACATGAAAAAAACAACTGAGACCATATCAATAAAGATAAAATAACCATGTATTTTTTTTTAAAAATCGTACCCGTTAATAATAAATAGTCCATCTTCTCTCCCAGATTATTATAGCAATTTTTCAAAAATTATCCATAAACAGATATTTAATATTCAATAGTCAATAGTGTTATTCATCAGATATTGCAGTATTATCTCCTTCTGAAATATTTGTAATTTCACCTACTTCTGCGCCAGCAGAAACACTTACACCACCAGCAGTAGAAGCTCCGCCAGCAGGACCGAATGACCTTCTTGTCCCTTTGCTTTTTCCTTTTGCATCCGTATAGATTACAGTAAGGTTATTGATTTTTGCTCCGGGAGCGACATACACTCCTTCACCTTCAGATACTTCAATATACTCATTATTTTTTTTAGTACTTGAGCTATTTTCATCATCAGTATCAATAGGTTGTTCACCTTGTGAATTTTTTAAATCTACTCTTTTTGCAGATTTTTGAGCAACCTTAGCCCTACTTTTTGCATCTGTTTTGATAAAGGTCTTGTTTATTAATTTTCTGCTTATATCCCCTTCATCATTATGAGTCATGCTTACACTATCAGTTTGTGGCATCCCGTCACTTGTATAATCATCACATATACCGTTACTAACAGTTAAAATAAAAATCACCGATATTACAAAGATCATTTTATTTATCATAGATGATCTCCTCAGTTTAAGTTTTCTTTTTTTTATATTGGGGTATTCAGATATATAACATTCTAATACCCCAATACTATATTAACATTTAATTCATGCAATAAAATTATTGCACATTTACTGAACCTGCATTGGCTGTATTATCTTTTCCACTTGAAATTGCTGTGCTGTTTCCAATTGAGGTATTGACAACACTGCCACCAACTTTTGAATCCTGTACATTTACTGAACCTGCATTGGCTGTATTATCTTTTCCACTTGAAATTGCTGTACTGTTTCCTACTGACGTATTGATAGCACTCCCACCTACTTTTGAGTCTTCGATATTTACAGAACCTGCATTCGCTGTATTGTTTTGACCACTGGCGATAGCTGTACTGTTACCGATTGATGTATTGATGACACTGCCACCCACTTTTGAATCTTTTACATTTGTTGATCCAGCATTGGCTGTATTATCTTTTCCACTTGAAATTGCTGTACTGTTACCAATTGAGGTATTGATAACACTTCCACCTACTTTTGAATCTTTTATACTTGTTGAACCAGCATTGGCTGTATTATCTTTCCCACTTGAAATTGCTGTACTGTTTCCTACTGAGGTATTAATTACACTTCCACCTACCTTAGACCCTGCAAAAGCAATAGATGCACATAATGATACGATACTAACGAATAATACAATCTTTTTTCCCATGACCATTTTCTCCTTATAAGTTTTGTAAATTGAACAATTGGCTAATATTAGACAAATCTACACTTCAGTAACCCAATTAACTAACGATTCACATCCCATTCACTTTTTTATTCCACCCCCTTTCCCTTGTTACATTTCATAATGAGTTTTGTTTTTTTATTCGGTAGATTTTTTTCCAAATTAAAAAAAATAATTCTATCATAAAAATTAAATAACGCAAATAAAATGCCATACAAAACTGATTATGGCTCAAAAACGTATTTCTTTTATGGTGACTTAATGATATAATTATTAAACAATTAAATGAAAAATTTAAAAAACATCTACAGATTTTCAGATAAATAATTGTAAAGATAAACGATTGTAGGGGCGAGGCATGCCTCGCCCCTACGGGAATTTACCACTTATCATTTTGCTCTCAATTGTGAAATTTAATATCTAAAAATTTATATTTAGTATCTGCTGAATTTTTCCTTTAACAGATTTTAAAGTTGTCTTCAATAGTATTTATATGTCATATTATAACCCAACTTGCTACCTACAAAAAGATGCCCGTAAATGCTCAACCTGAAAATTCTAATTTTTCATTTTTTTTCAGCATTCATCTTGATCGGTAGCAAGTTGGGTTATTATATAGGCGGTGATGAAACCAGAGAGCAACCTTATTATTCCACAACTATTTTTGTATAAAAAAATGATATCTCTCTGCAACTGCTAATTACATTAAAAAATTGGTTAATAATTACATGCAAATTCAAGAAACAACGGTTAATCGGATATTAAATCCAACATCCATTAACCTTGGTGACTATGTGATCAATCCATACAAAGGATGTGTTTTCGCATGTGCGTATTGCTATGCACGTCAAACCAAATCTGCTCAAAAAGACCCAAGAAAATGGGGAGACTATGTTGATGTTCGTATCAATGCCATCAGTCTGTTACAAAAAGAGCTCCGTATCAAAAGACCCAAGCGGGTTTTACTTGGTTCAATTACTGAATGTTTTCAACCTATTGAACAAAAGTACCATTTGACATCTGAAATATTACATGTATTAAACACCTACGAAATTCCTTATGCAATTTTAACAAGATCGCCGATGATAACAGACGCAATTCCACTTCTCAGGCAAGGATTTTGTCATGCAATTTATTTTACAATCAACCATTATCCAGAACCATTTGAGTTACAAGTAGAACCCCGCGGTCCAAAAATAACCGACCGTGTACAAGCGATCCTTTCTTTATTTAAAGCACAAATCCCTGTGATCCCCTATTGTTGCCCTATTCTACCTGAAATTACAACACTTGAGCCGATATTTTCAACATTATCTACAATTCCATACATTGAATTTGAAGCAGTCAATTTTTCATCATCAAATCATATATTGGAAAAAATCGCTCAACTATACCCGAACTTAGTTGAAACCTACACACAAATTATGTATTGCGAACATACATTTACTCATACATGGCAGGTGATTGCCAATAAAATTCAACATCTAACTCAACTACATAAAAAAAAATATGAATTGCATCTGCATCCATATCAGGCTTTTTTTAATAACCGTTATAACTTACCATCTACTGTGGAATAATATACATACTCTCAGTATGGGAATGTAAATTAATACGTGGAAAAAAACAGGTGAAATATGATAATAATTGATGGGTCTTATGGTGAAGGTGGTGGCCAGATATTACGGACATCTTTGGCATTATCTTTGGTTACGGGTAAACCCTTTTGTATCAAAAATATCCGGGCTGGCAGAAAAAAGCCCGGGTTAATGCGTCAACATCTTACTGCTGCGAATGCTGCAGCCGAAATTGGTCAAGCTGAAATTCGAGGCAATCAGATGGGTTCGCTTGAGCTTTCATTTGTTCCGAGTAAAGTTCTGGCAGGGTGCTATCATTTTTCTATAGGCACAGCAGGCAGTTGTACACTTGTACTTCAGACAGTTTTACCTGCATTGCTTTTGTTGAATGAGCCTTCATCGCTCGTCTTAGAAGGTGGAACGCATAATATGTATGCACCGCCATTTGATTTTCTTTGCCATGCCTTTTTACCCGTTCTTAACCAAATGGGTACTGATATTCAAGCAATTCTCGAACGTCCGGGATTTTATCCTGCAGGCGGCGGTAAGATGAGTGTTTTTATTCAGCCTGCCAAAGAATTAAAAAGAATTTATTTACGTGATCGAGGTAAGTTATTGAGCAAAAAGGCCTATTCAATAGTATCAAAACTACCGATCAGTATTGCCCATAGAGAATTAAAGGTTGTTCAGGAAAAGCTGGGTTGGGAACAGAATGCTCTTGAAGCAACAGAAATTGCAGATGCAATTGGTCAGGGAAATATCTTAACTATTCAATTGAAATATCAGTGTATCACTGAAATATTTACTGGATTTGGTGAACGGGGTGTTTCTGCCGAGCAGGTTGCTAATAAAACTGTACACAGGGTCAAGGAGTATTTATCTGTCAATGTTCCAGTTGGAAAGTATCTCGCGGATCAACTCATGATTCCTATGGCTTTATCAGGTGGCGGTGAATATTTAACCCTTAGCCCAACCTTACATACTACAACAAATGCTGAGGTTATAAAGAAATTTTTGGATATTGATATCACCATTGACCCAGCCGGTGAAAATGCGTTCCGAGTAACTCTTGTATCTTGAGATACGAAAAGTTCTAACCTTATCCAACTGACACATCAGAAATGTTTTTTCTGAATGTCAATTTTGATAAAATTTTTCCGAGGGTTACCTGAAGTGAATCAAGATAAATATAATACACCGGAGTAAAATAAAGGGTCAAGAGTTGAGAAACCAAAAGCCCACCGACAACTGCTAAGCCTAACGGTCTTCTAGCTTCACCGCCTGCGCCAAATCCAATGGCAATGGGCAGAGTTCCCATTAACGCTGCCATAGTTGTCATCATAATGGGCCGGAACCGAATTAAAGCGCCTTGATAGATGGCTTGAGCTGCATCAATTTTAAGGTGAGCTGTGCTTTTCCGTTGAGCATCAATGGCAAAATCAATCATCATAATTGCGTTTTTCTTTACGATTCCAACAAGCATGATAATCCCAATGAATCCGTAAATATTCAAGTCAACCTGAAAGAGCATTAATGTGATGAGCGCGCCTGCACCTGCTGATGGCAAACCTGAAAGAATTGTCAGGGGATGAATAAAACTTTCATAGAGAATTCCCAACACAATATAAATCACCAGTATTGACAGAATTAACAACATCCATAATCCTTTAAAGGAATCCTGAAAGGCCTGAGCCGTTCCCTGAAATCCTGTAGTAAATGCTGCGGGAAGGGTTTCTCTGGCAAATTGTTCAACAGATTGAACTGCATTTCCTAAAGATACGCCCGGAACAAGATTAAATGAAATCGTTACCGATGGAAGCTGGCCTGAATGATTTACGGTCAATGGCCCAACACCCAATGAATACTTCACCAGAGTTTCCAAAGGAACCAGTTTTCCTGATGCCGACCTTATATACAGCATAGATAAATCATACGGCGTTTTTTGATACTCAGGATCAATTTCCATGATCACCTTATACGTATTAGTCGATGTATAAATTGTTGTTATTTCTTTTGAAGAATACGCTGTAGCAAGAATATCTTCAATCTGATAAATACTAATACCGAGTGCTGCGGATTTATCCCGATCAATATCCAGATTGAGTTGTGGATTTTTTAACTGAAGATCGCTAGTAACATCCTGTACTATTCCAAGTTCCTTCATTTTTGATTCAAATAGTGTAGAATAATGAAAAAGCGCTTTGGTGTCCGGATGTTGTAAGGTAAACTGATAAAGCCCTTTGCTAAATCGTCCACCAATACGAATTGCTGGCGGATTTTGTAAAACTACACGAATTCCGGGAACAGAAGACAGTTTTGGCCGAAGCTGCTGAATCAGTTCATCTGCGCTTAATTGTCGTTCAGCACGTGGTTTTAACCGAATCATAAATCGGCCTGTGTTGCCCCCGCTATTCGGACCGCCTGAACCAATAACTGACATAAACGATTCAACATTTGGGTCTTTAGCAATAATATCTGCAAGTTTTTGCTGATACTTCATCATCGTATCAAACGCTATTCCCTGCTCAGCTTCGGTCACTGCCTGAATCTGTCCGGTATCTCCGCTTGGTAAAAATCCTTTGGGTGTGATCCTAAACAAATGAACCGTACCCATAAGAACAAGAATAGACAGTACCATGATTAGAAATTTATACTTAATCGTCTTTTGAAGTGTTATGTCATACACATAACGGAGCATATCAAAAAAATTTTCAAATGTTTGATAGAGTTTTCCATGCGTTGTATGAGAGGATCGTAGGATAAGTTTGCACAACATCGGGGTTAAACTTAATGATACAAATCCTGAAATAAGAATTGAAGCAATAATAGTCACTGCAAATTCATGAAACAATCGGCCAACAATACCACCCATAAAGAACACCGGAATAAACACAGCCGCAAGTGATAACGTCATAGACAAAATGGTAAAGCTGATTTCTGAAGACCCGGAAAGAGCGGCATCTAATGGATTTTCACCATTTTCCATGTGCCGGACAATATTTTCAAGCATCACAATAGCATCATCTACCACAAACCCAACAGAAAGAGTTAAGGCCATGAGTGAAATATTATCCAGACTGAAATCCATAAGGTACATCACAGAAAATGTACCCACTACGGACATTGGCAATGCAAGACTTGGAATAAACGTAGCAGAAATATTTCGT
>PDZT01000167.1 GCA_002753105.1 Deltaproteobacteria bacterium YD0425bin50
TTTTCAACCCTATTCTCAGCTTTATACAGATATATGCTATAAAGGACGTGAACAAACCCAGAGGTTTATTCATTCTTTTCCCCATGCATTTTGGACAGCAGATTCAGCGCATAATCAATCTGAACTCATTGAAATAGAACCTTTTGGGAGAAAAAGATTTTTTCAATCCCCACCCTTTCACAGGACTCAAGAATTTTTTTCAGTTTCAACTAAGCGTTCTGAAAACCCATTAAATATTTTATTTGTTGGTCGATTTGCACCAAACAAAGGCCATATTCATCTTATTCGTACGATTTATGTATATACTGCTACTATTTCAGAAAGTATTGTTTTACGGATTATTGGTGCTCAAGACCCAGAATTAAAAGAATATTATGCCGAAGTCATAGAAGAAATACAGAAATTACATGTAGAAAAATTTGTAGAAATACATAATCACGTATCTCATCAGGAACTCAAAAATTTATTTTACCAGTCTGATATATATCTTTGTCTGAGTGAACATGAAGGATTTTGTGTGCCAATCATTGAAGCACAAGCCGCTGGTTTGCCTGTAATATCCAGTAATTGTTGTGCACTGAAGGAAACCATTGGTTCTGGACAATTTGTTTCAGATATTCCTAAAACACCTGAAGATTATTATTTTTATGCACGCCTGATTCATGAAATCGCTACAAATTCTACACTAAGAAATCAGTTAATTGAAACAGGATATCAAAATATAATGCATCGATTTTCAATAGAAAAAATTGAAAATACCTTTTTAGAAGCCTTGTTGCCCTTATTAGAAATCCATTTTAATCCAACGGATATTCGATGAAGATTGGTATTGCTACAGTTCAGATACCGTTTATTCGTGGTGGTGCAGAGATACTAGCTGAATCCTTATGCGCAGAATTGATAAAACGAAAAATTCAAGCCACGATCATTTCCATTCCGTTTAAATGGTATCCGCCTGAACATATTCTTGATAACATGCTAATTTCAAGATTAATTGATGTGACCGAGGTAAATGGGCAAAACATTGACTTGCTTATTACGTTAAAATTTCCTGCTTATTATTTTATTCATCCAAATAAAATTGCATGGCTTTTACATCAACATCGACAGGCTTATGACTTGTATGGAACACCTCATGGTGATTTACATCAAACAGAACAAGGCCAACGTGTAGCAAATGAAATTCAACGATGGGATAAAGTATTACTTCCTGAACATCGCCATTTATACACGATTTCCAAAAAAGTTACAGATCGTCTGCTAGCCTATACCCATTTACATTCAACTCCTCTTTATCCACCGCCGAACAATCCTGAATGTTTTCAATGTCATGATTATGAACCCTTTATTCTTGCTCCGGGCCGTTTGGATGCATTGAAACGTCAACATCTAATCATTGAATCAATGCCCATGATCCCAAAAGACATTCGGTTAGTTTTAATTGGTAATGCTGATAGTGAATATGGAACTCAAGTCAACCACATGATCAATCATCTTGGGCTAAAAGATCGTGTTTTAATACGTGGCCAAGTCAGTGAAGACGAAAAAATCGATTTGTATTCACGATGTTTATGTGTTTATAATGGCGTGTATGATGAAGATTATGGTTATCTTACAATAGAGGGATTTTTATCATCAAAACCTGTATTAACTCACACAGATTCTGGTGGACCATTAGAATTTGTTATTCATGGACGAAATGGATTTATTACAGAACCTGACCCATCACAAATTGCAGATTGTGTAACACAATTATATAGTAAACATGGACTTGCAAAGGATATGGGAAACACTGCTCGTAATGATATATTATCAATGAATATGACTTGGGATGATATTATCGGAAAACTCTTATCATGAAAATTGCCTATTTTTCTCCTCTACCACCAAAAAAAACAGGAATCGCTGCGTATTCTCAACGACTTATTCCAGCTCTTGCTAAGCTCGTGCAACTAGAGCTTTTTGATACTGACATTGCTCATTTTGGGGATTCACAACAATATGTCATTGATTATGTTGCTTCACCATCTCGTATCCTAAACTTAGATACCTATGATGTATGTTTATACCATATGGGAAACAATCCCCACTACCATTTAAGCATGTATTATGTATTACAAAAGCATCCGGGAATCGTTGTGCTTCACGATACAGTACTTTATTTTCTCATGGCTGGGCAAGGCAAGGGCGGCTTATTCAAATCGTTCTGTGTTGAGTATGGTGTTGAACGATTTCAAGAATATCAAAGCATTATTAGTGACAGCCCTGATAACGATATATTGAGATATCCGTATCCTGAACGTTATCCTTTGCTTAAATCAGTGCTCCAACAGGCCAAAGGAATTATTGTGCATAGTGCTTATTCAGCAAGACAACTTCAACAGGCCGGATATACTGGACCTATTCAGGTTATTCCTTTATTGATCGATATGGAACGGTTATCTCAGATACAAAAAACATCTGAGATAAAAAGAGAATTAGGCATCCATAAAGATGAGATTGTATTGGGCTGTTTCGGATTTATCGGTTTGACTAAGCGTATGGATTCTGTATTTAGATCACTGTCCATGCTTAAAGATCGACTTTCTTATAAACTTCTCATTGTGGGTGTTGGAGATGAACTCACTCAGACGATTCAATTTCATGGTTTAGAAAAGCATGTCATTCAAAAGGGTTATGTTCATGATATGGAATTTGAACGATATTTGGCAACAACAGATATCTTAATCAATCTCAGGTATCCAAGCATGGGCGAAGCTTCATACACATTAATTCAGGCAATGTCACTTGGAATACCCTGTATAGTAACAGATCATGCTTGGTTTTCTGAACTTCCAGACCCTTGTGTACATAAAATTGGCTATGATACAGATGAAAGTCAACAATTAGCTGATGCCATCATAAAGATTGCAACATGTGCGAACTATAAAGAAGACTTAGCCCGTCATGCAGTAAACTATGTTTCAGACAATTGTCTTCCCATGCAAGTGGCATCTCGTTACGTTCAATTTTTAGATCAATTCGTTTTAAAAAAAGAACATCACCATGAACAGAAACACCACGAAGAAAAGCACTCTATCAAGTCAGAATGGATAAAAAAATATTTATTAGAACGTGTTCAAAATGCCATCGATTTTTAAAAGCCTTACAAATAAAGGAAGAACGGATTAAATAAATAGATTACCAGATTACACGGATATGCTCGTTATGGCTCCGTGTAATCCTTTAATCCGCGTAATCTGTAATGTAATTCAGACAAATGAAAAATTTCTTACTTCAATTCAACTATATAAGGTTTGTGGTTATATACAAACTCTTCTCCCAATACCTGATCACCATTAGGTTCATATCCTATAAAAAAGCTAAACTGTCCTAACAGATCGAATATATTTCCAGTATAAAAATTAATTAGCATCGTGTTTCCGCCTTTATTTATAGAATAAACTGGGAATGTTCCGCCATTATATATAACAAATGGATTTAACAGATTACTAGTTCTAAATAAAAACATCGGGGCACCCATAACAGGAATATAGACGACAAGAGCATATACCCTGTATTCTATGTCTTTATTCGGGAGTGTGAGTAAAAATTCAAAATCAAATAGCGCATTTTGATCAGCAATAATATAATCTTCAGATTGAATCACTCCGTTGATAGCAATTCTGTTTTGAATATACTCGGAATTTACAGGATTATCCGTATCAGATACTTTAGCCTGACCTGAATCTTCAGATACCATGAGAGACGAAACATCAACTGCTTCAAAGTTATTCCCATTAACACGACTCAATTCATGAAGTACATCGTTGTTCCATCGTTCATCAGGAGCACCGGATATGTACCATGCTGATCCATTGTCAGCCAAAATCATTCCGTATTTTTTAAGGGCGGTAAGAATGACCTGTACTTCTTTTGAATATCCTGAAATATCAAAATTGGCTTTTAAACGAAATCGTTGACCCATTGGAGGATACTTGGTTTCAGTAAGACTTGAAGCAAAATGACGAGCTGGCCATACATATTCTCTGCGTGTTTTGGGCACAGTAAACCGTAAAGCATGTTTTATCTCTCCAGATAATACTTCTTCGTATCTCACCAAGCCGGGAAAAATAGGCAGACCTGCAGCATCGGCTGATGTCCATTGGTCAGGTCTTAAGGTATTTGATTTTAAATCATATATTGCACCTGAACCGGCATTCCATGTTCCGTTACTATTCGGAAAGGCATTATACAATTCATATAAAATACACTTATCCTGATCAATGACTAAAACATGACGATCCCCTGTACTTTCTGATCCTCCTTCAATAAGTGCATTTAATGGAATAGGATAGGGTCCTGTATCACTTTCATCAGCATACTCAAATGTAACTTCTACCTTAAACTGACTTTCCGATACTTCTACATAGGGAATCCCTATCGGTGCGCCATTCCATGTTCCTGAACCAAAATCAGCATGAACAGTTCCCGTTGCCCCGATTGTATTTACATAAACATCTGAATTGGCATCTACCGGCAAGGTATCCACTGGCGTATTCCAAATATTGTCAGATGGAAAAATCTGACATACGGTATTGGTTTGTCCCTGTGTAAAATTAGCAGTTACGCTCTTATTCTTGTCTATAGTGACGGTCACGCTCGACGTTGTGCCTGATGCATCCCCGCTCCAGCTTGCAAAGCTGTAACCCGTATTCGGTGTTGCAGTAAGTGTAACTGTTTCGCCGCAGAGATAATAATTTTTGTTTGGATTTTTGGTTATTGTTCCATTAGACGCAGTCACATTCAACGTGTGATAAGGCTTCGTAAAATTGGCAGTGATCGTCTTGTTCGCGTTCATGGTAATCGTCATGGTTTTATCAGATCCAGAAGCATCATTGACCCATCCAGTAAAGGTATAGCACTGGTTTGGCGTAGCTGTGATGGTTACCGTCTCTCCCGCAGAATAGCTCGTTTTATCTGGTGATACGGATATCGTTCCAGCGTCAGTAGGCGTTACTGTTTTACTTATTGTATAAATGCCTTGCGTTTCCCCCTGAGTAAAATTAGCGGTTACGCTCTTATTCTTGTCTATAGTGATGGTAACGCTTGAGGTTGTGCCTGATGCATCCCCGCTCCAGCTTGCAAAGCTGTAACCCGTATTGGGTGTTGCTGTAAGTGTAACGGTTTCACCGCAGAGATAATAATTTTTGTTTGGATTCTTGGTTATTGTTCCATTAGACGCAGTCACATTCAACGTGTGATAAGGCTTAGTAAAATTGGCAGTGATCGTCTTGTTCGCGTTCATGGTAATCGTCATGGTTTTATCAGATCCAGAAGCATCATTTCCCCATCCGGTAAAGGTATAGCACGGGTTTGGCGTAGCTGTGATGGTTACTGTTTCTCCTGCGGAATAACTCGTTTTATCTGGTGATACAGATATCGTTCCAGCGTCAGTAGGCGTTACTGTTTTGCTTATGGTATAGGTGCCTTGCGTTTGACCATCAGTAAAATTCGCGGTTACGTTTTTATTCTTGTCAATAGTGATGGTAACGCTCGAGGTTGTGCCTGATGCATCCCCGCTCCAGCTTGCAAAGCTGTAACCCGTATTGGGTGTTGCTGTAAGTGTAACGGTTTCGCCGCAGAGATAATAATTTTTGTTTGGATTTTTGGTTATTGTTCCATTAGACGCAGTTACATTCAACGTGTGATAAGGCTTAGTAAAATTGGCAGTGATCGTCTTGTTCGCGTTCATGGTAATCGTCGTGGTTTTATCGGATCCAGAAGCATCATTTCCCCATCCGGTAAAGGTATAGCACTGGTTTGGTGTAGCTGTAATGGTTACCGTCTCCCCTGCAGAATAGCTCGTTTTATCTGGTGATACGGATATCGTTCCAGCGTCAGTAGGAGTTACTGTTTTACTTATTGTATAGGTGCCTTGAGTTTGCCCTTGTGTAAAATTAGCGATTACGCTCTTATTCGCATTTATAGTAATGGTAACACTTGAACTTGTACCTGTGGCATCTCCACTCCAACTTACAAAACTGTAACCCGTATTCGGTGTAGCTGTTAGTGTAACGGTTTCTCCTGATGTATAACTCGTTTTATCTGGAGATATAGAAATTGTTCCTCCATCTATAGGACTTACCGATTTGGTAAGTGTATAGTAAGTTGAAGTATCCCCGGTTTGAGTAGATGCTATAGTGATTGTATGCGAGCCTGCACCTGTAACAGTAATACTCCCAACACCTGTCCCTATTCCCTTATTATTGATAGCTAATGCTGTAAAAGAATTACCATCTACTTTAACTGTCCATTCTTTGGTTTTACTTAAATCCAAAAAATATATATCAGCCGTATTAGTTGAAGCCTGAGTAATAAATGTAACTGAATAGCCATTAGACAGTATCCGGCTTGCAGGAAAAGAATTTGCACCAAACAAAACTACAGCATCATTTTGGCCTGAGCGATTGATTTGGACCCCTTCGGCTAAGTCCTGAGATCCTGCATTGCTTGTAATTTTTGTTGCTATAGGCGCAGTTCCCTGATCATAAACATCTACAACATTTAAAAACGTATCCCATGTTTGACTTGTTGATGGAGCGACCTTGAATGTGTATTTGAGTTCTGTAGCGGCTGTATTACCCGGAATATCTGGATAAGCTGATGTCGTTACATTTTGGGGTGACAAGATTGTCAATTGAGCTTTCTGTGTTCCTGATGTGGTGAGTGCTGGCTGAGGCAAGGAATTGGTATTTGTCACATTCCACGTAGCTATATTACCTTGATAAGTCGCTTGTTCCTGAGTATGAAGATACCATGCTTTAGTTTGGCCGCTGCTGACTCTGTCATAAATTACAATAGAATCAGCAGACTTATCAGTGGTTGGCAGATAAAATAAGCTTCTTGTCCATTCATTGCAAAATGAATCTGGCGTTCTATTATACCACCCCGGAGGATCAGGTGATTTTTGTGTTAATCCTGCCACGTAAGCATAATTGTCATTCCATTCGTTGGCAACAGGACCAAGTTCCCACATCGTCGGAACGTTTCCGATTTCCATTGCGTTTCTCATGCTTCCAGTTTGATTGCCATAGCCTTCTGGTTCAGTAATAACCCATTTACCCTTGCGGTAAAGCTGGAAATTTCCAAAGTATCCATGCTTCCCTTGAGGATCAGAATATTCCTGATATTCTACGCTATGATCCACATAGACACGAGTCGTCATTTGAGCGCCAAACAAACTATCCTCATTATTCCAGCCGGTTTTATACCGAAAATGCCCCATTCCTGAAGCCAAAAAGCCTTTAGGCAATGTATTTCTCCAGTCTGCTTTAGTGTCCATAGGATAAAATGACATGAGTCCCATACCTGTAAGAGGAGCATAAGCTGTCGTCGGGTATTTAATCCTTAACTCCTCGATCAATTGGTTGAGATTGCTGCCAATTTCAATTCCACGATTAATTCCAGATAAAGCCATCATGACATTAACCCATTGGGGTAATTCTCTTGCCCAAGGATCATTCATTGTCCGAGGTTGTTCATTATCATTCCAGTCAACGCTTTGCTGTAAATCAGGGGTTATTTCATGGAAAATAAATGAGCCTGCATCAGGCATAATCTTGGCATATTCAGGGAAATGCTCCTGTCCTGTGATCTGTTTTAAGGCTTGATAAGCTAGCGCCACACATTTAAATGTTGCTCGGTTATATTCAGCGCTCTCTATCCAGGAGCCTCCTGCTGCACTCTCTCCATAATGATATATGGCATCACGTAAGGTCGATGAAACAGATGGAGGAATTCCTCCTGTTCCTGAATAATCCAATCCGCCGATAGGTAAAGAAACACCATAAATATCTTTAGGTGTAGCGTTTAAGAATGTTCCTGCTCTCGGACTCTCGCCTGCAATTGCTTGCTCCAGAAGAGCTAAATAAAAATACATAAATGTCGTTTCATCACTGTCACCGACAAACCAATTTTCTTTGCGTGGAATACGATTATTACACCACTTTTGACAATCAGGATTTAGAAAAAGATCGCCTATCTCTAATACCTTATTCATTGCATTTTGCCTCTGTTCAGAGGTTAATCCATTATATATCCAATCATAAACTAGAATAATCTGTATTACATAGTGACCTATAAGTCGCTCAGTGGTGATGTTTAAAGGATATGGCATAAGAATATTATATGCGGCAAGAGCGTATTTACTATCTTTAGTCACTTGGTACGCGATAGCAGGATATATACCGCCGTCCTGGTATTTTGCATTACCGCTCACCGCTAAATCAGCATATTCTTTAACCTTAACCCACCATGCATTATTAGTATTTTTTGCTTGTTCCCATTGATCCTGCCAGGTTTGATTCCATAATAATCGAGGATGTGGAATTGATGCTGCAGTATCCGTTGTTGTGTTCGCGCTAGTACTTCGTTCACCTTCAAACATACAAAAACTAATACTTAAAACAATGATCATCAACTTGATAGGTTTGACAAAAAATGAGGTTTTCATACGTCTTTCTTCCTCCTCAAAGTGAGTAAGTAATAAACCAACATAATGGATAGTAAAACTAACATATATATACAATTAAACAAATACAAAATTCGAGAATTTTTTAATAGATACTATTGCTCGTTGTCATCCTAACATTTTGTGACTCATCAAATCGAAATCGGGCTTGAACACCATCACCATCAATATCAGTATATACTCTGCCGATTATAGTTGAAGTTGTAGCTGTTTGTGTAAGATATGAACC
>PDZT01000168.1 GCA_002753105.1 Deltaproteobacteria bacterium YD0425bin50
TTAATGTTTATCTACCATAAGTAAAATTGATAAAAAAGTAAAAAATACAGATCACGATATTCAAGCCGTTTCATAATTGACAGCAGACTAATATAATGCAGAGACACTCTATATGAGATACAACATAGACCCCACCATCGATTGCGTGTTTAAAGCGCTGTTGGGATCAGAAGAAAATAAGAAATTATTAATCCACTTTCTGTACAAAATGAATTGGAAAGGTGGATATTGTTCTTTAAGGAAGGAAAAAACTTAGATGATAGTCACCTGCCAGAATACATGAACACCGAAGAGATGAGGGAAGCCATGAAAACCTTACAAGCATTCAGCAGTTCAGCAGTTCAGCCTCATCTATTTCTTGTAAATCTGTAGTTTTCCTTCGTAAAATTTGGCATCATTTCTACCCAAGAGGTACAATTCCTTAGTCTGAACCTTGATTCGCCTGATTCAAGGATTAGCATGATTATCATAGTTTAATAAAATATATACGTGGTATTTTAAGGATTCCATCATGGAAATCCTTAAATCATATAAATCAAGGTTCAAGACAAGGAACATGGAGAATAATTAATGAAAAAATTGTTTTTAACGTTTATGATTGTACTATTAGCTGCTACAACTGCTTTTGGTGAAAGCTCTGATTCAGCGGGTTGGTGATTTAATGATCAGTCCACAAAAAGTGGTGTGTGAACCCGGTGAAATTGTTCTGTTTGCAGTCTCACGAGGTGTAAAACCGTATCAAGGTTCAGACAATAAACGCGTGGATATCGAAATGCACAGAGGACACAGAGAATTTCTCTCTACTCTCTGTGTCCTCTGTGGTAAATTTTTGATCAAGTGGCCGAAGTGGCCGAAACGATGATCACCGCCTATTAATTCATCAGCGCTTCAATGAATTCAACAGGAGACTGACCTTTATTTAACGCATCTAACCCAAAGTCGAATTCAGCTTGTTCCGGCATACGGTGCTGCAGATATGAATACAGCATGGTAATTTTTATCCACATTTGCGTTCGGCTGACATACTCAGGCGATTGTAACAAATCAAGAATAAGGTCTGTGCGCTCTTTTCCGTTATTTAAGCAGTATAACCAAAATTCAGCGCCTGTATCTTCTGGAGTTCGGCCTAAGATATCTCTATAGACAAGGTCAACAAATTCCGTATTATTCAAAGAAGTTACAGCAGATTGGCTAAACTCTCTTGTAGTGTTCATAAATTCAACTGAATCTGCAAAATGTCGGGAGAGTTGACTTAAAGTTACCCCGGATTTATACACATCTATCCAATAATTGAGACCACCATAGTCTGGAATTCGGTTAAAATAGATAAAATATAACCGGATAATCGTTCCAATTGTACTGTGAAATTCGGTTGAGTCTAAAAATGCATTAACTAATTCTGCTCGTGAAACTACATCTACAGAAAGCAGCGATTGCCAATACGTTAAACCCGAAGCATCTCCAGTTCTGCCTAATAAATTCGAATACAATCCTTCGATAAATCCCTGATCAGCACTGCTGGTCGGTGTGATGCGGAAAAAGAGTTCATTTCCATACACAATACCAGACACCGTGGTTGCATATGCCCGTACATAATACGTGGTATTCATACTCAAGCCGTTGATCGTGCTGCTAAACGTACCTGTACCGCTTCCTTCAGCATTACTGTCATCTCCAACTGTAGGATTGTGCGTAGTTGCCCAACAAATTCCACGGGATAAAACCGTTCCGGTTTCAGGTGCGCTAACTGTTGCGGTTACCTGAGCCGTCGTATTAGGGATTAACGATACGCTGGATGTAATTACGGTGGGCAGGCTGGGTAATGTTCTAAATGTTACTTCATTTCCATACGTGGTTATTGTATTATTCATTGCATACGCACGTACATAATATAGGATATATGGACTTAAACCCGTTATGGTGCTAGTGAAAGAACCCGTTCCTGTGCCATCTACGGTATAGTGATTTGCAATGGTTGGAGTAGATGAGGTACTCCAGCATACACCGCGGGAAATAATCGGTAATTCTTGTTCACCCGCTTGGTAGGCAATTGTTCCACCAGTTACCGCAGAATCCGTTGTCATGCTCGATATTTGGCTCGTCGTTACTAATGCTGATAATGTGGTAAACGACACTTCATTTCCATACGATGTACCTGCCCGTGTAGTTGCATAGGATCGAACATAATAGGTTATTTTTGGAATTAATCCGGTAAGACTGCTTGCAAACATCCATGTACTATTGCCTGTTAGGGCGGCAGCTCCACTGGCATCCACTGTTTTCGTGTTTGCAATCGTTGGATTGGAACTTGTTGACCAACACACTCCCAAAGCGATTATACCTGAACCGCCATCATTAACCACTTTACCACCGCTTTTTCCTGTATCTTTAGTAATATCAGATACATTGGTTGTGCTTAATGTTGCATACACGCGTTGAATTACCACTGCATACGCACTGATAAAATCCGTCTGGATTTCTAAGGAGTTGGTTCCATATGCAGTACTGGCTATGGATTCCCATGTCTGTGTAGTATAATTATACACCAGCGCTGACAGGTTACTCGCCGTATAGCCTGTAGTAATATTCGCTGGATTATAGGTTAACCGATACGTTGCAGGTGAACTGCTTCGCGCTCCAGTTTCAGAAATTACAAACCCATCAACCAGATAGTAATTATAGGCTGAAATTTCGTTTAAGAGTGTACTTGTACTGGCTTTTGCAGCTCGTCTTGTTCTGTTATTTCCCTGTGCCACTTCCCATCGATGCGACTGTGCATAGTCCACAAGGTCTGAGGGGTTTAACACAAATGTTCCGCCTGCAGTATAACTTGTTGGGTCAGGATAAATAATATCTGTGGAGACCTCAACCTGATTCGACTGCCCGTTGTGTTCAACCATATTGACAAATCCATGAAACCGTCCATACGCATTTCCCTGTACTTCTGGAAATGTAACTGTGGTACCGCTGGTGAACGTTACATCCTGAAATACGCCGCCTTGATTCACAATCGTTCCACCGATCGATCCACCGATAATCGTTGTATTTTCTTCAATCACCACCTGATATTGCGTATCTGTCTCGCCTTCAGGGGTTAAACCTGAAATTAATCCCGTATTAACAATCGTGCCTTGTAATGTCCCCCCAAATATCTGACCACTGTTTTCAGTATTAGTAACAGTGCCAGTAGGATTGTCCAATACTGTATTTTCCTGAATCAGCGCCCCTTCAATTACGCCTTCATTTACAACTGCGCCTTCAATCGCACCGCCAGACACGGTTGTATTTCCTGATATCGTTACCACATAGGTTGAATCTGCTGTGCCATCCGGCGCTGTACCTGAGATCGTTCCAGTATTGGTAATCTCACCTTCTAGGATCCCCCCAAATATCTGACCACTGTTTTCAACATTAGCAACAGTGCCAGTAGGATTGTCCAACACTGTATTTTCTTGAATCACAGCTTCTTCAATCACGCCTTCATTTACAACTGCCCCTTGAATCTCACCTCCAGATACGGTTGTATTTTCGACAATCGTTACCGCATACTCTGGATCTGCTGTGCCATCCGGTGCCATTCCTGAGATCGTTCCAGTATTGGTGATATCACCTTCTAATGTACCCCCAAATATTTCACCGGCATTGGTGCAGTCAGTGATTGTACCTGAGGCATTGTCTAACACTGTAGAACTACTCAATGTTGCATCTTCCAGTGTGCCCGCATTAGTAGATTCACCGCTGACTGTACCGCCAACAATGGTTCCGTTATTTGTTACATCAACTAAGGTTCCAGAATTGGTAACGGTTCCGCCATCTGCAACTGTAACCTCTGTATATGTGCCGGTATTTACAACTGTACCTGTGGTTACGGTTTGATCATTGGTGGTAATTATCGGAGTAGGTGGAGGAGGCGGCGGAGGAGGAGGAGGTGGTGGTGGTTCTACTGCGGTGGTTTGACTCCCAGTAAGTGGAGATGTTGTTAAATAATTGATCTGTGCACCTGTGCCATTGTATTCATACACTGCAAAATAATATGCGGTTCCCTGACTTAACCCTGTAACAGTTACAGAATTGCTATTGCCGTTATATACTACATAGTTACCTGCGCCGATTTGAGCACCTGAAGCCAAAGCTGTATTTGCTGTATATTCAGTTCCATCAACTGGATCAGAATTCACAGCACTGCCAGATTTTACAACAACAATTCGATTCGTTCCGCCGCCGCCAGCAGGGTTTGTCCATGACAATGTTAGCGAAGTGTAGCCAATACTTGAAAAGATAGCTCCCGATGCCTGTGTTGTAGGTTCTGCGGCAAGAACTGTTTTCGATGCGGTTGAACTATATGCGGTCTCTGTTCCGCCGCCGTTTTTAGCTTTAACCTCAAAGGTGTAAGCCGTTCCTGTGGTTAAACTTGTTACTGTTTTTGTTCCCCATGTCGCTGCATTCTGCCATACTGTGCTGTCGCCAAGCGTTCCATCTGCTTGCACATATTTATCAACACCAGTTGCAGTTACATGAATTGCAAATGTGGTTGAGACTGGATTGCTATTTACATTTATGGTTACATCCAGCGTGGTTGCTGTGGGATTGTTTACGGTTGGGGCTGATGGAACATTCGCCAATGTCCAGAAGGCTACGCGTGAGCCATAGCCTGTTCCATTAGGTGTTGTAGCATGAGCACGTGCATTGTACTGTGTGTTCACCGTTAAACTTGTCAGTGATGCCGTAAAAGCACCGGTACCAAAATCACCACCTTCGCTGACATTAGTAACGCCTCCATCACCAGTCACCTTGTCCGTATCGGTGTAGGCATACCAGATTACCCCGCGATTTGTAGCATTGGCGCCATTCGTGGCGGTGATATTTCCGTTTCCTGTGGCACTGGTGGCAGTGATGACGCTTGCAGCTTGCGTGGTAACCGTTGGAGACGCTACAGGGATTCCCTGAGCCGTGTCTCCAAACGCGGTCTCCGTTCCTCCTCCGTTACGAGCTTTTATTTTAAAAGTATAAGTGGTGCCGGTGGACAGGCCGGTAATGGTCTTTGTTCCCCATAAAGCTGAGGTTTGCCAGACTTCTCCAGCGGCTAACGTTCCGTTTGCCTGAACATGATTGCCCGTGCTGGTTTCGTTGATACAAAATTCAGTGCTTGCAGGATTGCCGTTGACGTTGACCGCAACATTCAAGGTGGTCGCAGTCGGCGTGTTCACTGTCGGTGCAGACGGCACATTTGCCAATGTCCAGAAGGCTACGCGTGAGCCATAGCCTGTTCCATTAGGTGTTGTAGCATGAGCACGTGCATTGTACTGTGTGTTCACCGTTAAACTTGTCAGTGATGCCGTAAAAGCACCGGTACCAAAATCACCACCTTCGCTGACATTAGTAACGCCTCCATCACCAGTCACCTTGTCCGTATCGGTGTAGGCATACCAGATTACCCCGCGATTTGTAGCATTGGCTCCATTCGTGGCGGTAATATTTCCATTTCCCGTTGCCGAGGTTGAAGTAATAGCCGAGGCTGCTTGTGTTGTAACGGTTGGCGAACTTGTTGTTGCCTGTGACTTGGGATTATCGGCTGCTATTGAGGTTAAATATTTCTCACTTCCTGTGCCTCCATTGTAATCAAACACCTGTGCAATATAGTCTGTTCCTGTTGTGAGTCCAGTAACAGTTACGCTGGTGCCAGTGCCGTTATAAACGCAATACCAGCCTGTTGCTCCAATTTGTGTTCCTGAACTAAATGCCGTATTTGCAGTGTAGGTGGTATTATTCACAGGCGTTGCTGTTCCTGCATCCGCCTGCTTTACAAACACGGCACGGTTGCCTCCATTGCCGTTTGTCCAGCCAATCTGCATTTGAGTGCTTTGAACAGTGCTGAATGTAATATTGGTGGCTTGGGTGGTGGGGGCTATTAAACTTTGAGTTGGATAGCCATTGTTTGCTCCTGCATTCTGCACCCAGCTATACCAAGTGGGGTTAGTTGAGCCTTTATTTGTATTGAGAGTATCCACTAAAGCACTGGGTTGTCCTGCGGCTGAACTCATTTGAGCTGAGGTTAGTTCAGTTGTAGTGCCTGTTCCAGAGCCTATGGCTTTTTTTGGGTTTTGTGCAATCTCACCTATAGTTTGGGTGGCATCCGAATTCCAATAGGCTTTGTCAACCAAGATAGCAGCTCCATTTTCTATATAATGCCATCCAACCAAACCGCCTACGTTCGTAATAGCTTTTACATTTCCTGTTGCATAACAATTGGTGATTTTTGGTGTTAAAGATAAGCTGTCCGCATGATTCCATCCTACTAATCCGCCTGCTGTATTACCCGCTTCAACATTGCCTGCGGCAAAGCAGTTCTCTATTTCCCCGGCAGTATTAGTGGATACTTTATAATTCCTCCCGACAAGCCCTCCAGCCCTTCCATTATTGGCAGCGCCAGACCTTACGATATTAACTGTCGAAAAACTGTTGCGGATTTTATTGCCATTAACACCTGCAAGCCCGCCTGCATTAAGCTGAAAAACGGTTGTGCCGATACCAACCGTTCCTGACACGCTGCAATTGTCAATAATACCTTGATTGTCGCCAATCAATCCGCCAATTGATGCCCATGCGCTAACATAAATTGCGACATCGGAAACTGTTAGGTTTTTGATTTCAGCGTTTGCCCAGCCAGTGCGTCCAAATAAACCATAGTAACCAACGTCTGTAATTGGAGACAACGCAGTGCCAATCTTGACGTTGCTGACAGTCTTATTATTTCCATCAAAATAGCCTTGGAATGAACGCGGATCAACATTTGCTATCGGTATCCAGTAATGATCCGTTAGGTCAATGTCAGCATTCAGCTTAAAGTATTTGCCATTATACGTTGTTCCAGCGTTTACTTGTTGAGCTAAGTATGTCAAATGCTGGGCATTCTCAATCAAATATGGTGTAGCTTGACTTCCATCGCCCTGTGTCCATGTAACAGGGATTCCATCGGTTATCCAGTCGCCTGTCGGACCTGCTGCTGTCCACTCGGCATACAGCGTCATATTTGTTGTAATTGTTGTAATTGTAACTTCTTGCTCTTCATCAAAATGATCTCCATTACCATCCTCCGCAGTATTCCAGCCCGTAAAAGTGTAACCTGTTTTTTCAAGTCCTCCTGTATTACTAGAAACGAATAACTGATTACCTGGTGTTTCAGACTCACCTTCCTCGGTAACATAATAACTCTCCCCATCAACATAAATCGTGGTGTCTACAGGAACCTGTCCGGCTGTTTTTCCGTTCCCATGGTAAGTTACCGAAAAACCCCACTTAGCAAACAGGGTCGTACTATCAATAATTGGAATACTAGCACCTGCCTTATAGATGTGATTGTTGTCAATTTGTCCCCCAGGGCTTGGAAGAATGAGCCAGCCTGCCAAAATGAAATCCTTGTTTTGTAGGTTTCCTGTATTTTCTTTAACAGTTGCCGGAGTCAAGTTATCATAACGGCCATTATCTATAGGGGGGGTACCTTGACAATCAGGTATATTACAGTTCACAGGAAAGTTTGCCTCATAGCTTACGGGGTGAGTTTCCAATTGCCATTCGGCATTTAGTGTTATATCTCCTTGAATATTAAATTCTGATCCGACTGAATAAAAATCACCAATATTGGAAGTCCAGCCATAAACCTCGTACCCTTCATAAATCATGTCGCCTTGACCAGAAACTGTTACAGGTTGGTTAACATCATAATTGGTTGGATCAGAGGGTGGATCCCCTGTTACTCCAACTGTAGTATTAGTATAGGTAACGGTAAAGCTGTAAGCCGGCGTGCTGCTCATGCTGATTAGGAAACTTATCAGCAGTAAAACGAGAATTTTACTGTTCATTTTCATAGTGCCCTCCTTGCATAAAGATCAGAACGATAAGTTTCGCCCTGTTTTTTAAAATGAAACGCGGGATTATCCTTTGCCATCTCTTCCGACATGAGATATTGCAGCGCGGGGTTCAGATCGTTGATCGTGGTTTGCTGGTTTGCGGCTTGCGCCGTACCAAAGCTAAACACCATGCATAGCAGGCATAACCATAAAAGTTTAAAATTGATTTTCATACAGTTACTCTCCTTGTTGTGGGGATTTTTTTTTGTTAACTTAATTTGCAATGAATGCTAAAAATTGTTTTATTTTTTTATAACATATAAATCTTCCAAAAATCTTCCAAGCTTGTTAAGCCTGATAACAATAAATCGTTTGTTTTCAATAAGTTAAAAAAACAACGATTTTGTAAAAAAAATATTTTTTTTGTTGGTCATTTTTTTAATAACCCAAAATAGAGGTGAATAATTATAATTAAAAAAAACCAATTTGATTTTTCAACAGGCGTGTATTATAGTTTTTTTCATTCGATTTTAAGTTGTTATTATGCAAATGGCAGGACATAATCTCATGTATATCGATATTCTTGAAACTGAAACTGGCAAACAAGTTTATGAAGATGGCAAGGCGGAAGAAGCGCGCAAAACGATTATCGATGTTTTAAAATTGCGTTTTGAAGAGATCCCGGAAATTGTAGTCAGCAACATCAAAGATGGCCTTGATCTTCGTTTCGGCCACTACTTTATAAATTTGAAAATTTAATACTTCAGAATGTATCTATATAAAAATAGAATACAATATATAGAAATATTTATTTTAAGTGGCCCAAACGAAGATCAAGGCCATTTCACAGTTACATT
>PDZT01000169.1 GCA_002753105.1 Deltaproteobacteria bacterium YD0425bin50
ACAGATGATAAAAATAGTATAGGCTCGGGGTACGGCATATCCGAAACCATGAATGAACTCATTCAGGTTGGCCGTGCAGGCGGCGTACATACAATCCGAGGAAGTCAGCAGGGCTTGGCATCCAGTTTAAGTCATACAACACCATACAGTCTAATTGTCGTTGGTGATGTATTTTTAAATTCAGGTGCTGCGGTTCGTAAACGTATGAAACGGGATATGATCAGCTTTTTGTCAGATCAGTTTCGCGCGCCGGTCATTGGTGCTGAAGAACTCAAAACAGAGTATCTTTTTGGTCCAAAGCAGTGGTTAAGTCTTGGTTTATATGGTATTTTAAGTGTTATTCTTTATATGGTTTTATTCACTTATCAAGTCCCAATTTTACATTTTTTTACCGGCACCGGAACAGTTCATCGGATGTTTGCAGCAGGAATTGTTTCAGTATTTGCGCCAGTTGCGGCTATTATTATTGGGGGATTCGCTCATAATGTTCTCAAATTGGTTAAACTAGAATAATTTTTTTACTAAAATCGAAAATCGAAAATCGAAAATAATAGAGGTGACTATGTTAGATTTAATTCCAAGTAATTTTGTTGTAATCACGCTTCCTATCGCTTTACAGGTGGTCGTTTTAGGATTTATCGGCGGCATTTTAAGCGGATTTATTGGCTCAGGCGGCGCATTTTTTATGACTCCGGGAATGATGAACCTTGGGGTTCAGGGAAATATTGCAGTTGCCAGCAATATTACTCACAAATTTGGCAAAGCAATGGTTGGATCCAAAAAGCATGGCGATTTAGGTAATGTAGATAAAAAATTGTCCATATTCATGTTATTTACAGCGGCAGTAGGTATCCAATTGGCAGTTTATGTGATGAAAATAATGTCTGGAGACAGCCACGACGCAGGTAAAAGTGCAGCAACCGATTTATATATCAGTCTGGTTTTTGTGATCATCCTTTCCATTGTATCTCTGTCTATGCTGAAAGATATTATTAAATCCCAAAAAGAAGAAACCACTGGGCCTTCAACGAAAATCGTTGAGTTTTTAAAACAATACCGCCTCTATCCATTGATCTATTTTCCAGTCGCCGATGTGTATGTATCCCTTTGGGTTATTTTGATCTGCGGACTTGCAACAGGTTATTTGGCTGGCACTATTGGCGTTGGAGGATTTATCGGTGTGCCTGCAATGATTTATGTTTTTGGCGTGCCTTCAGCAGTTGCCGCAGGAAGCGAGCTTTATCTTGCGATGTTCATGGGAGCTTATGGCGCTTTAAACTATGCATATCAGGGAATGGTCGATATTCGTTTAACTGCATTGTTATACGGTGGTTCTCTTTTTGGAATTTATATCGGCGCTTACGGAACGAAAGTAGTTAAAGAAATTTATATTCGCCTTGTAACTGCTGTGATCATTTTACTCTGTGTCATCAGCCGCATGATTGCTATCCCAATGTATTTACAGCAATTAGGAATAATAACAATGGATGCATCACATAATGTATATTTTAATACAGCAAGTAAGCTGATGTTATACTTTAGTGGAATATCAGGGGGTATGTTAATTCTCTTTTTTGTATTTCGAGCTTATTTTCAGCGTCAACGCATTCAGGCAAGTTTAACCACGCATACACCCAAAAGAATTGTTTCCCAACAATATGTTTAAACAGACAATTTGGCCTTGATCATCGTTTCGGCCAGACATTATTCGAATTGTAGGGGCGAACCTTGTGTTCGCCCTCCAAAAGGGCGATGACAAGCATCGCCCCTACATTGTGGCCGAAACGAAGATCAAGGCCGACAATTTTAACTCAAAAATGGGAGAGAATACGTTGAAATCACTATTTGATTTACTTATACCTAAAGATAAGTCCAAAACATCAGTGAATGACATTCGGCTTGAGTTTGTACGCTTTCGTAAACTGCTAGAAAACAGTCGGGCACTCATGAGTTTAATGGAAGATGCTGAAGAAAAAATGCGGGGGGAGTATATATTTGACCGTCAATATGTACTTTCATTGATTGATGAAAGCATAGAATACATGTCGATGGCGGCATTTGATCTTAGTGTGATTGCCCAAGATGCCAGCGAAATGATTTATGGTTTAGTGGATGAGCTTAAAGCATTTACCCAAACGTATTTTATTGAAAGAAAAAAAGATATCCAGATTAGCTCTCCGTTCATCGACCTTGCGAAAACAACCTCCAGTGAACCTGAATTTGTATTTTTAGCCCAAGTATTAGCGTGGATGAAAGGCCCGCTTCCAAATGGGAATGTATCTGTAACCGAATTTGTTAGACAGGTGTTTGATAAAGCCGTTCCAGCTTTAAAAAAGGCTGATATGTCCAATCCATCTATTCATCTTAAAAAACTAGCGCATTCAACGCTGAATTGTTTTCATCTGATTGACATGGATGAAGCGGTTAAAAGCAAGATGGAATTATCGATCCATGAGTTAAAATGCCGGCCATTGATCACCATGCTTACCAGTAACGCTACAGCAAACCATAGCATTGCTCAAGAAAGCGCAGATGCAAAGTGGCTGGCGTTAATGGAGCATGACCGGTTAAGTTTACGCGGTATCATCAACAGCAGGGATATTTTAATCGAGGTAACGCAGAGCGGGTATATGGACGCGGATTTTATGTTTATGTTTATCTCGCATCCGCTGATATCAAATACACTGTTCCCTCAGAATTTTAAAACGCTGATGACTGACAAAGCAATTTTTGGTTGGAGTTATCATTTATCAGATTATCAAATTGAACAAAGCCTAACTCATATCGGAACCAGTTTATTCAATTAAGTTTATTCAATTATGAATGAAGAATTAGGAGAAAACCAGATGGATAAAAAATTAAAAATTATGATTATAGATGATGAAAATATTGTTGGTAAACGACTCAAACCAGCTTTGGAAAAAACAGGCGATTATGTCGAATCCTTTGAAGATGCCAAAAAAGCGCTTGAACGGTTTAATAGTGAACCCTTTGATATCGTAGTAACAGATATTCGTATGGATGAAATCGATGGGTTGGAAGTGCTTGAACAAGTACTTTCCAAATCCAATCAGACCAAAGTTATTATTATTACGGGATATGCCACTGTAGAAGTAGCGAGAGAAGCGTTAGCCAAAGGCGCATTTGATTTCATTGCAAAGCCCTTTAAACCAAGCGATCTGAGAGCTATTATTGACAGAGCCGCTAAACGGAGCGCATCTTAATAAAAATAACATTTAATGAAGGAATACATACCCATGAATCCAATCGTTCAGTCCAATGGTTTGGAAAAAACCGATTATGCTTTTCGGATGCGTTATGAAACTCTGCGTTCTCTTTTAAATGGAAATGCACGCGCGCTGCAAATTCTTTCTGATCTTGAAGCTGATCTTAACCATTTCCATTCCTCTGACTGGCGTATCCGCCGTCCTGTGATGCGTCTTATTGATGAGGCGTTATTGATGGCTCAGGAACTGAATCTGTTGACAAATCATCGACATCATACGCTTTATGACATATTAGAACAGATTCGTTTTAAAACCTCGGCTATTTTTTCCAAAACAATTACACAGGATAATGACTTCATTTGTGTACAGTTAAAAGAAAACAGTGCAAAACAATCGGGGATTGTTGGTGGAAAAGCGGCTGGTGTTGCTTTTTTACATGATATTTTTCCCGGATCAGTTCCAGATGGATTTGTATTGACCACATCCGCTTATAGGCTGTTTTTAGAAGAAAACCGCTTACATGAAAAATTGAGACTTTTGCTTAAGGATATGGATGTTATCACAGACCGTGATCAGTTTTCATCCAAAACAGAGTCTTTCCGCACCATGATTTCTGATGCACAACTACCCAAAAAAATCGAAAAAATCATTGATGATCAACTCAGTACATGGGATGTAAATACGTGGGCAGTGCGATCCAGTGCAATTGCTGAAGATGGCCGGTTTTCATTTGCAGGTCAATTTGAAACGTTGTTATCTGTTCCTTCTTCTGACCTTAAAACAGCTTATAAACAGGTATTATCCAGTCGTTTTTTAGATCGGGCTGTCATATATCGAATTAATTGCGGTTTGAAAGAAATTGATACGCCGATGGCTGTATTGTTTATGCCAATGATTATGCCAATAGCCGCTGGTGTAATTTACACGCGTGACCCTCAAGACCCAACAGCGAATTCTATGGTCATTAACTGTGTGCAGGGCATGGCTGATAAAGTGGTTAAAGGTACAGTAAAAGCGGATACATTTTATCTGTCCCGTCAAGCAGAACCTGATGTGGTTGACTTTATACCTGCCCATGGAACCAAAACAGAAAATCATCGTGTTACCTATATTACAGATAAAAAATTAAAAGAAATTGGGGGGATGGCTTATCAGACCATGCAAAAATTAGGTTCAGACGTGGATATTGAATGGGCTGTGGATGAAAATCAAAAACTATGGCTGCTTCAGAGTCGAAGATTGTCAATTGCAGATAGTGAAAAACACAAAGAAATCCGGTCATCTCATGGTGTACCGTTACTTGAAGGCGGAATGACGATTTTTCCGGGGCGTGCTGAAGGAGAAATTTTTTATATTGACGAGACCATGCCCAAACAGGTTCCTAAAGGATGCGTGCTTGTAGTGAATCAGCCCATACCCGATCTGGCTCAATTTTTACCTGATATTAGTGCATTATTAGCCGTTCATGGAAGCCCCATTGGGCATTTGGCAACTTTATTACGAGAATATGCTATACCGTCACTATTCCGTATGGGGAATATGGCTAACTATCTTCCTAAAGAAAAACTCATCAGTGTGGATGCAACAAACCGAAAGATATATGCGGGTTCACGATGGCCCGGAATCAAAGAAAGAGTCATGGCGCGGTTAACTCAAGGAATTCCGGTAAAATCTTCCAGTCCGTTATTTAAGCTGGTATTATCGCTTCATCTGATTGATCCGTTTTCTGCCCGCTTCAAAGATAGATATTGCACATCTATTCATGATGTTATTCGACTGATTCATGAAATGGCTGTTCGCGCTATGTTTCATTTTGGAGATCAGCATAACCGGATATTCAGCAAACGGGCGAAACAAGTAGATACCACGCTTCCAATACGGATTTATGCGTTAAATTTGGAACATTCATGGGATTCATCATCCAAAAAAATATCTGTTGATAAAATGAATAGCCTGCCTTTTACTGCATTTTGGCAGGGATTTAGCGATACAAGATTGTTTTGGCCTAAACGCTGGGATCGTGAATTCAGCGGTCTTCCAGCAGATTTTCGAGAAGCTGTTTTTGGCGGTATTCGCGGACCAAGAACGCCAAAAGATGCCAACTATCTTATGGTTTCAAAAGAGTATCTCAATATTAATGCACGGTTTGCATATCACTATGCCATGTTAGACAGTTTGGTTGGCTTGGGCGATCACAACAATTATGTTCATTTTCGATTTCATGGCGGCGGGTCATCTAACATCAAACGTGAACGCCGGTCGCGATTTGTGGAATGGGTGTTACGGGAATCGGGTTTTAGTGTGGACAGACGAGGCGATTTGATCATCGCATGGCTCAGAAGATATACTCAAAAAGAGTCGTTATCTGCGCTTACACTGTTAGGCCGTCTGATGGTCTGTGCCCGTCAACTGGATACCATGATGCATGAAGACGCTTTTGTAAAAATGTATGCTGAAAAATTTTTATCTGACGATTTTAGTGCATTTGCTTTTTAAGCAAAGGATACAATACAACTGATGAGCAAACTATCTCAAGAGGTATCTCAAGCAAATATCAATGAAACTGATATAACTGATACAAAAGACGATTTATCAGAATACGAATGTGCAGACTTTGATGAAAATAAGGCACTTTGGGAAAGGCCATCATTTAGCGTTCGAACTCGTCTGATGTTGGCCTTTACATTAATTTTTAGCTTTTGCCTTGTGATTACTCTGTGGGCAATTTACATGGTTGCCGAAATTCAAACCAAAATTTATTTTTTAGAAATTTCAGGTAATTATATGCTTGAAATTCAACAGGCACGGCGGTTTGAAAAAAATTTTTTTCTGTATGGGACCAACTTGGCGGATGCCAAAGAACATCTGTTGAACGCTGAACAAATTTTAAAAGAAAATGGTCTTGTGATGGAAAGCTTTCTTGGAAATACCAGTTTTACAACCATGTCTAACCATCTGGTCAATTATCATGCGCTTCTGCTTGAACTGGATAGAAATCCTGATACAAAGCAATTAAACCAAATTGAGTCTGATCTTCGTCAGCACGGCAGCCAAATGGTAAGCTTTGCGATGGACCTTGTGAATAAAGAACGTGAATCACTGGGAAAAATTATTTTTTGGGCAAGGTGGATTCCTGTGTTGTTCCTATTTATCTTGTTTGCATCTATGGTGTTGGTAGCCACGTTTTTAGCTAGACAACTTTGGGGAACACTAAATAGGTTTATGGAATATACTGAGCGAATTGGCTATGGAGACTTTACCCCTATTACGCCAAAACGGAAATATCGGGATGAATTTACTCAACTCGCGATGGCGTTTAATCGCATGACCCATGAGCTTGACCGCCGTCAAAAAATATTAGTAGAATCTCACAAATTAAGGGCAATCGGAACACTTGTTGCGGGTGTTGCCCATGAACTCAACAACCCTCTGAACAACACCATGTTGACAGCATCGCTACTTCAGGAAGATTTTGAAACGTTAGACAAAAAAGACCAACTGGAGATGATTCAGGATATTATTAATGAAACTGAACGTTCCCGAAAAATTGTTCGGAATTTATTGAATTTCGCTCGAAAAAGCGAAACCAAAATTACATCGCTGAACATGGAACAGATTTTAGAAAATGCAATCACATTGATATCGAATCAGTTAAAAATGTCAAAAATCAATCTCGTTCGTGAATTTTCAAAAGACATCCCATCAGTACATGGAGATCAGCAAACTCTTGAGCAAGTATTTATCAATTTAATCTTAAATGCTGTGGATAGCCTGCCGCAAAAAGGAACCATCACTATAGGTATTCATAAAACAGAGTATGGATTTGTTGCTGTTGATGTAAAAGACAATGGAATCGGTATTCCTGAGCATATCCTGTCTCGTGTTTTTGAACCTTTTTTCACAACAAAAGGTAAAGGTAAAGGTACAGGATTGGGACTTTCAGTTTCTCAAGGAATCATTAAAAAACACGGTGGTGATATACAAGTAACAAGCAGGATAGGTGAAGGAACTATGTTTACTGTGTTGCTACCTATTACTGAGGTGCCCTCCCATATCAGCGCGGGTTAGAAAAAAAGGCATTTTTTCTTATTGAGTAAATGATACCAAAAAGATAATGATAATCCGGGCCTTGATCTTCGTTTCGGCCACTACTTTATAAATTTAAAATTTAATACTTCATAATGTATCTATATTAAAATAGAATACAATATATAGAAATATTTATTTTAAATAGCCCAGACGAAGATCAAGGCCTTTTTTTCATTATGCTAAGGACATGATTAATTAATAACAATGGCTTTGAAGGAGGCTAAGTAAAATGATGTTTTCTCATCGTATTTTGATAATACTCTTTTTGTTAGGTTTGGCTATATCGACAAGTTGCATAACTATAGCGATTGCCGATGAACATCAGAAACACCATTCTTCTAAAATATCAGATGATAACGATGATGTTCATGATAATTGGAATAATAGGGATGGTGATTCTCATAGAAAGAAGAATAAGGTTAGAGGTGGAAATGACGATGGCAATGAAACTACAGGACAAATTGCAGGGTGGTTATTTGCATTTGCAAATATAACAGTTGTCTTCAGTCTTTTGTCCAAAATATCGAATCGATATTTGTCGTTCTCTGATGACCTTAACACGCAAATTAAACACCTCAATCAACTACAGAAAAAATACCTCAACCATATCCATTACATATTTAACGTGTTGGCTTTATGTGTTGTATTTGTTCATTTTCTCCTATCATCCTGTAGGTCAACTATGCTTCCTGAAATCGGTATGATGATCATGGCATGTCTTATAGGAAGCGGTGTTATGGTAAAATTTAGGGTATTACCTAAGCCTTCACAAAAATGGATATATACTATCCATACACACTTTTTACCATTCCTCATACTCGTGATAACTATTATTTTAGGACATTCTGTAGTTGGCTAATGATTAATGAACCATCAGGCCGTGACCTGATTTTTTCCTATAAGAAAGTCTTATAATTTCATATAGATGCGAAGACTTTCTTGGCAGTAATAACGTTCTATTTTTGGGGAAACTATTTATTCGATAATACCTAAACAGAAAAAATAAGCATGAAAAAAATAAGTGAACTTCGCATTATTATTATCGTATCCATATATTTAGTGATTTTTGATAATGTCTCTTTTTTTTCAAATGTCATTGATGTTTATCCGGTGTCATTAAAAAATATATTTTTTTTAGGATCACTCTTCATTGTATTAACCAGTGTGATACTATTGCTGTTTATTTTAGTCAGTTCACCCTATACTACCAAGCCAATGTTAATTCTCGTTCTTTTGCTGTCGTCAATGGTGAGCTATTTTGTTGATAACTATCATATTATCATTGATGATAAGATGATTCAAAATATACTCCTGACACATCTTGAAGAATCCCAAGACCTGTTCA
>PDZT01000170.1 GCA_002753105.1 Deltaproteobacteria bacterium YD0425bin50
GAAGGTGACGTTTCTGCATTTATTCCAACAAACGTTATTTCAATTACTGATGGCCAGATATATTTAGATAAAGGTATGTTCTTCTCAGGTATTCGACCAGCAGTTAACGTTGGGCTTTCTGTTTCACGTGTTGGTGGAGCAGCTCAGGTTAAAGCAATGAAACAGGTTGCTGGAAGTTTGCGATTGGATTTGGCACAGTATCGTGAATTAGAAGCCTTTGCAGCTTTTGGAAGTGATTTGGATGAGTCCACTCAAAAACAATTGAATCGTGGTGCGAGATTGGTTGAACTGTTAAAACAATCTCAGTATGTTCCATTACCTATGGTGAAACAGGTAACCATTTTATTTGCTGGTACAAGAGGATATCTTGATAATTTTCCAGTATCTGTTTTGAGTAAATATGAATCTGGTTTGTATCGGTATATTGAAGAAAGATATGCTGATTATTTTAAAGAACTCGAGGAAAAGAAACAATTCACACCTGAATTGGAAACTAAAATTAAGCAAATTCTATCTGAATATAATGAAGAGTTTAAACAAACTATAAAATAATACGTATTCAATGATATTTTATAAATGGTAAGGAATCCCAAATATAATAGGTAATACTACCGATGGCAAAATTAAAAGAAGTCCAGTTAAAAATTAAGGGAATAAAAAAAACCAAGCAAATAACGAGTGCTATGAAAATGGTTGCATCTTCAAAATTACGTAGCGCTCAAATGCGAATGGAATCCTTTCGGCCTTATGCAGATAAATTTGCCCAAGTTCTTGGCAATCTCGCTGAATTATCAAAAGATGATCCAAATCCCTTATTAACAGCAAGGGAAACTGTTCAAAAGACACATATAATCATTTGTACTTCAGATCGTGGATTGTGTGGTGGATTTAATGCAAATATTCTTTCTAAGGTTGAATCTTTTGTTAAATCGCACAAAGATCAGGAATTAACTTTCACTGCATTTGGGAAAAAAGCGAAAGAGTGGTGTAAGAAAAATAAGCATCAGATCAACGATGAGTATATTGGAATCGTTGGGGCAAAATTTGGGTTTAACGTGGCAGTGCGTTCGGGTAATGAATTGATTCAACAGTTTTTACAAGGAACATATGATGAGGTTTATATTGTTTATTCTGAATTTACAAGTCTCATCAAACAAACACCCATTGTTAAACCGCTTCTTCCAATACCTTCAATAAAAGTAGAAGAAACGGAAGAATCAAGTTATCTCGCCGAACATATTTGTGAACCCTCTCGAAAAGAGGTGTTAAGTGAATTGCTTCCGAGAAATATATATATTCAAATCCACAGAGCATTATTAGAAACATCTGCAAGTGAATATGCAGCTCGAATGACAGCTATGGATAATGCTACCAAAGCATGTACTGACATGTTAAAGGAATTGAAGCGGGTGTATAATAAAGTAAGACAATCAGCGATAACAGCGGATCTCATGGATATTGTAGGTGGTGCTGAGGCCCTTAAAGGTTAACCTTGAAAGAGATACGGTTTGTAACATTTCTATTTTGTTGAAGAGGAGGTTTAAATAATGGTAGGAAATATTGGAAAGATAAAGCAGGTTATGGGGCCTGTAGTCGATGTTGAATTTGAGCCTGGTAAATTGCCTGCAATATATACCGCATTACTCATTTCAAATCCTGCAATTAGTAATGAAGAAGATAATTTAGTTGTTGAAGTAGCCCAACATTTAGGCGATAATTCTGTTCGAACCATTGCTATGGATGTAACTGATGGACTTGTTCGAGGAATGGTTGTTAAGGATACAGGAAAACCAATTATGATGCCTGTAGGTTCAGCCGCCTTAGGACGTGTTCAGAATGTTGTAGGAAGACCTGTGGATGGATTAGGTCCAATAAGTCAGGAAAAGATGCTTCCTATTCACCGACCATCACCTAAATTTATAGAACAAGATACAACAGTGAGAGTTCTTGAAACTGGAGTTAAGGTTATTGATTTACTTATTCCATTTCCTCGTGGTGGGAAAATGGGTATGTTTGGTGGGGCAGGCGTTGGCAAAACCGTTATCATGATGGAAATGGTTAACAATATTGCAATGCAGCATGGTGGAATATCCGTTTTTGCTGGAGTTGGTGAAAGAACTCGTGAAGGAAATGACTTGTATCATGAAATGAAAGATTCTGGTGTTTTACCTAAAGCAGCATTGATTTATGGACAAATGACAGAACCTCCCGGAGCAAGAGCTCGAGTAGCTTTATCAGCTTTAACAGTTGCGGAATATTTTAGAGATATTGAAGGTCAGGATGTGTTGATTTTTATTGATAATATATTTCGTTTTACCCAAGCAGGTTCAGAAGTTTCTGCTCTTCTCGGCCGTATGCCTTCTGCCGTTGGTTATCAACCCACACTTGCTGTTGATATGGGCGAGCTTCAAGAGCGGATCACATCAACAGATAAAGGGTCTATTACAGCAGTTCAATGTGTTTATGTACCTGCTGATGATTTAACTGACCCCGCACCTGCAACAACATTTGCTCATTTAGATGGAACTGTTGTTTTATCTCGTGCAATTGCTGAATTAGGTATATATCCTGCTGTTGATCCGCTGGATTCATCGTCAAAAATTTTAGATGCTGCCTATATTGGACAAGAGCATTATTTTGTAGCACGAACAGTTCAAAATATTCTTCAAAAGTATAAGGACTTACAAGACATTATTGCTATTTTGGGTATCGATGAATTAAGTGATGAAGATAAAATTATTGTTTCTCGCGCTCGAAAAATTCAACGATTTTTATCTCAACCTTTTCATGTTGCTGAAACCTTTACAGGTAAAAAAGGGGCATATGTTAAATTAGTTGATACTATACGTTCATTTAAAGAGATTATTGAAGGTAAACATGATCATTTACCGGAACAAGCTTTTTATTTGGTTGGCAGTATCGAGGATGCTATCGCAAAGGCCGAGCAGCTCGCAAAAGGATAAACATTAATGAGGTTATTTTATGACAGATCATATTAATCTAGAAATTGTAACACCTGAGAAAATCGTTGCTCGTGAATCTGCTCAAATTGTAATGGCTCCCGGTATTAATGGTGAATTCGGTGTACTTCATGGTCATACCCCTTTTTTGACCACATTGAAAGTTGGGATACTTCACTATAAAGATATTAAGGGAACTGAGCGGTTTGTTTTTATTAATGGTGGTTTCGCTGAGGCTTTACCGGATAAAGTTACCATTTTAACAGAATCCGCTGAACGAAGACGGGATATCGACTTGAATAGAGCAAAACAAGCGTTTAATCGAGCTCAGGATCGTCTGAATAATCAGAAAGAAAATATTGATTACACAAGAGCAAAAGCGTCCATGCTTCGAGCTATACATCGAATCAAAATAGCCGAATCAAAGTCACTTTAAGATATTTTTTATTCGTCTTGTATTTCGTAGTTAAGAAGGGTAAGTCAGTAACCATGATTTACCCTTTTTTATTATTGAATAAGCAATTGTATAGGATATTCATTTGAATAATTACACTGGAATCATTATTCTTGCAGCAGGAAAAGGAACACGTATGAAGTCTGATAAGGCAAAAGTGCTGCATGAATTGTGCGGAAAGCCAATTATCGAATATGTGGTTGAAACCGCCAAAGAAATCACATCGGATCATATTTGTGTGGTTATTGGTCATCAATCTGAAGCAGTTAAATCGCAATTAAAAAACTATCACTTAAACTTTGCATATCAAAAAAAACAATTAGGAACTGCACATGCTGTAATGTGTGCTTTACCAACTATTCCTAATCATTTAGACCATATTATTATTATGTGCGGTGATGTTCCTTTAATTCGCAAACAAACCATACACCAACTCATGCAAAAGCATAGTGAAGATAAGTGTACCATAACTCTTCTTGCTGTAAATATGAATCCCCCGTATGGATATGGTAGAATTGTTGTAGATGAATTTGGAAATGTTAAACAAATCATTGAAGAAGCTGATGCATCCAATGAAGAAAAAAAAATCACAATGGTGAATTCAGGACTGTATTGTATAAATCAGGAATTCATCAGGTATGCTCTGAATCAAATTGGATGTAATAACAATCAACAGGAAATGTACTTGACGGATATCATAGAAATTGCTTTTAAAGAAAAAAAAAAAATTGGTTTAATCGTGAGTGATTGTGTTGAAGAACTTATTGGTGTTAATCAACAAGATGATTTATTCCGTTTGAATCAATTTATTGAAAATCGGAAATCAATTGCAGGCATATAAAAAGCTTGACTTTGACATCTATTGATCTTTATATAATTTAATAAGAGGTGAACTGTGGATAATGAAATGATAATCAATCAATTTGAAGAGTTAGAAAAAAAAATTGAACAACTAGTTGAACGTCAAAAATCGCTTGAAACAATGAATACTGAATTAACGAATCGTATTCATCAACTTGAGGATGAATTAAAAATTAAAGTTGAGTCAGAACAAAAAAATGCAGAGCAACGAACAATTATGAAGTCAAAAATTGATCAATTGCTTTTGAAATTAAATCAGTGTTCAGAAACTTAAGAAGCATAAAGGTTTTTTGATATTTGGATAATATTATATCAGTACAATTATTGGATGAAACCTATAAATTTAAAACCGAATGCACAGCTCACCATGCTGAAGAAATAGTAAAGTTGATATCTGATGCGATAGCGGATATTCCTAAAGGCTATCCAAATAAAACAGTTCTATTATTATTGGCAGCGATGAGTATTACAAGTAAATATTGCTTGTTAAAAAATCAGGTGGATTCGTTGACTATCGATATTCATAACCGAATAAAGAGATTCGATTTTAAAATTGCTGATATCCTTGAAATGGAAATCAAAAAAGAGAGTACAAATCCAATGTAAGAATTCTATTGTTAGAAGTAAAAATAGCTGGTATATAGTTTCACAGTTAAGAATTTTCGTAATTCGTAATTTAATATGTTATTCCCCCTGCCGTGTTCGTGATTGAATGATGTCCTTTGACCCATTTTACAAAACAAGGGGACTTCCACTGATGTCGGTGTGCAGGTTCTGAAAATATACAGAAAAGCCTAAAGAGATTACGAGGTCACCCACCTATCATAAATAGGTCTAAGGCCTATTAACACGGCACAATGGTGGGGGGAATAACAAATCAAATCAACAAAAACTTCGCATTACCTGCCTTGACAAAATAATTTTTAATTTTTTGAGACAAAAAAATTTCTTAGTGATTCAATAAGTAATTGTTATGAAGGGAAAAAGAGAGGATGATACTAATGAAAAAAATATGGCATATTATCGCGTTACCTGTATTCGTTCTATTGATTTTATTCAGTATTGGCTGCAGTGGAAATAAAGAAGATTTGAAGCAAATTGAATCATTACGTAAACCCGTATTAGATTACCAAAAAAAAATGTTAACCCCATTTTTATCCACAAAAGCAGTTGATTGTCACTATGATAAACATCACCTTGGATATTATGAACAATTGTTATCACTCATATCTAATACACCGTTAGCACATAACGACCTTAGAGAAATTATTGAGAAAACAAAGGGGGATTCCAAGAAAGTAAAAATTTTCAATAATGCAGCGCAAGTCTATAATCATAATTTGTTTTGGAAAAGTATAACACCCTATAAAGGCGGAAAACTTTCTCCTGAAATGAAACAATTGATTGTCAATAGTTTTGGCAGTTATGAACGGTTTACACAGTTGTTTGTTGATGCATGTACTTCTGTTTTTGGAAGTGGTTGGGTTTGGTTAATTCGACAAGGAACTGGGATTGAGATCATGACAACCTCAAATGCAGATACACCTATAGCCTATGGGTTAGAGCCTATTATTGTTCTCGATGTATGGGAGCATTCGTATTATTTAGACTATCAACATAATCGAGCTGCATATGCAGAGACGTTTTTAGCTCATTGGGTTAATTGGGATTACGCCTACAGAGTCTTAACTCAATAAAACGCTGTTTTTGGTAGAGCAGTAGTGTAAATAACTGCTCTACTTATACGATTATTGATTATTGAGGAAGAGCAGTTGGATCAAATGGAGAACCCGGTGTAAATGGGCGCGTCGCTAATTCTTTATCTAAAAACAAGATATTCGCACTGTTTTCCCCAAGCATTTCTATCTGAGTGGAAATTTTTGAAGTATTCGTTTCTTCTTCAATTTGTTCATTTAAAAACCATGCTAAAATCGGCTCCGAAGAATATTCTTTATCTTCTCTTGTAATTGCAGTTAATTCCTGTATTTTACTTGTGATAAATTGTTCATGTTTATAGGCATCCTGCCATGCTTCAATCGGACTTTTCCAATTCGATTTTAACAAATGGATATCCTGCAATTGGACTTTTCCACCTCGATCATTGATATGGTCAAAAAATTTCATTGCATGCATTGTTTCTTCGTGAGCTTGACAACGCATCCAATGTGCCATCCCATCTAAAGCAAGTGATTGAAAATAAGAACCCATCGATAGATATAAATAAGAGGATTCAAGTTCATGTTTCACTTGTTCATTCATGGCTTTTTGCAATCGTTCTGAAATCATTTCTTCCACTCCTTCCAGTTAAAAATATTTATTTATTTTAAATTAATTTTTATAATAAACCTATCTCAAAAAGCATTTCATATGTCAACGCGAAATCTGGGTTGATCATCGTTTGTTGCCTTATTAATTTTTTATATCATCATAAACAAAATTTTATGTTATGATTAGCTTCACGATGCATTGAATCAATCTTTAATATGGATCGAAATAATGGACATGCCTCTTCAACATTTCCTTTATCTAACAATAATTGACCCAGATTATTCATAGCGTCCATGTTGATATTTGAAAGCTCAACTGCTTTCCGATAACATGCTTCTGCCTTTTCTTTGTTATTTAATTTTAGATATAAATAGCCTCGGTTTCCCCATAGTTTTGAACGAAAAAATGGCGTCAATTTGGATTCAGGAAAAGTATCTGCAATTTTCAGTGCGGTTTCATATTGGCCTAGTTCTCCTAACACAAGCATTAAATTAAACGCATCTTCTTTTTCTAATGCAGCCCCTTGATTAGCCCCTTGAATAGAATTTTTAAAAATATCCATGAGCAATTTTAATGCTTCAGTATGCTTACCATTTAATATATAGTGCTTGGCAAGCTCGCTTTTTGGTCGAATTTTTTTTGGGGAATGGTCGGCACAATCGTTCCAAAAACGAATCGGGTCTCGCCACAATTGATTACGCTGCCATGTTATTACCAAGAATACAATAACAAGACCTATCAATATACTTTGTGTCTTGCGCTTAAACTTAAACTGATCTTGTATCCAAAAAAATCCTGTAGAAATCGCAAGGCAAAGGCCGATATTCGGCAAATAGGTTCGATGCTCAAAACATACATCTGTTATGGGAAAGAGACTTGATTCCACCAAGTGGGTGATATAATACCATAAAATTCCAAAAGTAAGCCAGCGATTCTTTGAATAGAAAAAAATCGCAATTAAACAAGCGAGAATATGACCTGTAAAAAAGAAAATAATCCCCGGGTCTCCGAATCCACGAGATAAAGAGATATCATAATCCAAATGCAATCCTACTGGCCAAAAAAATGCGCGGATATACACCCACAGTACATACATTTGGGTAGCCAAATAACTCAAACGCGATGCTTCTGAACCTTCACGAGTTAGCGCTTCAAGGGTATTCAAGGAAAAAATTGGTTTCCCAAGTATTTGGCATAACATCACCCAACCCAACGCATACATAAGCATGATAACAATAAACAAAAAAATA
Source organism: Deltaproteobacteria bacterium YD0425bin50 (assembly GCA_002753105.1). Taxonomy (GTDB): domain Bacteria; phylum Desulfobacterota; class Desulfobacteria; order Desulfobacterales; family YD0425bin50; genus YD0425bin50. Next base: position 7,794 of record PDZT01000170.1, read on the forward strand.
CGATAATATCGATCATTAAAAAACATCACTTCAACTAAAAATATAACAAGTGGAAGTGTTACAGCGTTTTGTTTGGTAAAAAAAGCCAATATAAAAAAAATGACAGCAGCAGAATTCCAAAGAGATGCAGTCAACTTCTTATACGACATACGACTTCGAACATAACAGATCACAGATGCCACATACCACAACGTAACCAATGATGCTAAACGCTGAACAATATACGTGACGGCTTGAGTTTGTAATGGATGAATTGCAAACAACAGTGCAGTTAAGAAAGGCAAATAAACAAACACACGTTGTGTATAAATACACTTGATTATATTAGGTGTTCTTTTCAGATCAGATATCAACAGCCAGACCAACAATGCATTCAGTATATGAATGAGGATATTGACTATGTGGTAACCGTAAAGATGAAATCCATGTAACCGGTAATTTAATGCAAAGGTTACATAAGGAACTACCCGTCTTGGCTCAAAATGCCACGTACTAGATATATCTTTACTGTTGATAATCGCAGGATTTTCTTTAATCGATGCATTATCATCCAAATAAAACGGCACATCCAACGTATGACCATATATTGAAATAACTGCAATAAGGATGATACATAACTGAACGTATGGCTTTATAAAACCGACTTCAATTCGGTGAATCAGATTAGACTCTAAACTACCTTTTTTAGGTGTTGCCTGTTCTTTTGGTAAATGCCTATTTTTTTTTTTACTCATCGCTATTTATATATTTATATATTTAATTGTCAATTGTCCTTCATAATCGGTCGGCATTTTATACAATTTTTAATAGTTTTATCTGTTTTGATTCTTTCAGTTTCTTATCTTCGGTAAT
>PDZT01000171.1 GCA_002753105.1 Deltaproteobacteria bacterium YD0425bin50
GCGATTAATACGGATTTATTAAACTCAATCTATAATACAAAATAAAATCGAGTTACTTAAAAAAAATGCTGACAATGATACATCTACTTTTTTAGCTAATTATCGTAAAAAATTGATCATAAATATAACGAATCAATTAACCATCGTTGGAATAATCTTAGTTTCATTGATGGTATGTTTAAGTGTTGCCGTTAGAGTTTTAATTCTTAAACCTATAATGCATGCGGCAACTATAGCCGTTCAATTATCTAACTTAGATTTAACAGTGGATTTAAGCATCAATCGAAAAGATGAAATTGGAAAACTCTTTTTTTCGATCAACACGTTTGTTTTAAGTCTTAGGTCTATTCTTAGTAAAATATCGGCTACAACGGCTACATTATTTCGTTCATCTGAAAACCTATCTTCTGTTTCAACACAAATGGCAATCGGAGCAGATAAGATGAACTCCCAGTCGGCCGTAGTTGCTTCTGCTGCAAAACAGTCAAGCGCTTCAGTAACGAACATCGCTTCTATGACGGAAGAGCTATCCTCAACATTTTCAAAGGTATCTGAGAATGCGATGAAAAGTTCTCATGATGTAACCCAGATGGCAAAGTCAGTAGAGGATATAAGCAGTGGTATAAACAGCATAACTGTTGCTATAGAAGAGATGACCTTATCTTTTAATAAAGTTGCACATAACACGTATAGTCAGGCAAGCAGGGTATCTAAATGTGCAACTGAAAGAACAGTCGATATCAACAAAAAAATGAATGCGCTTATTAGTTCATCAAATCAGATAGGAAAAGTTGTTGGTGTGATAAAAGAGATCGCTAGCCAGACAAACATGCTTGCGCTGAATGCAACAATTGAAGCTGCAAGTGCAGGAGACGCTGGAAAAGGATTTGCTGTAGTTGCAGGCGAAGTAAAGGCGCTTGCGAGACGGTCGGCTGAAGCAACAGATGAAATATCTGCTCAAATTGATCAGATACAGACAAGCACTAAAGAAGTGGGGATTTCAATAGAAGAAATAAACAAGACAATCGAAGAAATTGCAGGTATTAATGAAACCATCGCCTCAGCAGTCGAGGAACAGACAACAACTGCAAGAGAGATATCTGGTGCTGTTGCAAGTAATGCATCAACCGTAAAAAATGTCGCTTTAAATGCGATTGAGTCGGCTAATCTGGTTGAAGATATCGCAAGAAGTATTGACGAGACCGCAAAAATTGCTAAAAATGTAGCCTGTCATATCAATGAACTTTCATGCGGAATAAAAGAAGTATCTAATAATATAGAAAAAATAAACACAGAAGCAAAAGATACGGCGATTGGAGCAAGCCAAACACAAGAATCTTCAAAAGAGCTTGAAAATATGGCAGCCGAGCTTGCTGATATCGTAAAAAGGTTTAATATATAGCTTTCCAGAAAAGTTTTTTGCTGCGTTATCGGTCGTCGATGTATTAACATATACACCTTCCTCTCTGCTGCCTTGCCAAAATTCTTTTCTGAAAAACTATATAACTCCATAAAATGCTGCGCCGTAAAGTCCGCTGGATTCATTGTGATTTAAGAACACAGGAATAGAAGCAAGAAAGCCTCCAAATGTATAGGATAAATGAAATTCTGATAAAAAATTTGAATCCGTGATGAGTACTTGATTTTTAGCAGCAATTCCTCCGGTTATATATAAACCGCCACTTGCATATGCGGTCAGCGCATAATTTCTACAAACACGGCCATAAAATCGGGAAAACCACTTCAATGTTTTTGATTCAGGATGAAATGTCAACGCTACTTGATCTGGTGTTAAACATTCACCAGTTAAAAATTCATGCAACATTGCAAGTCCGATTCCTGAAACAATCGTTCCTGTTTCACAATACTGTTGTTTCGTTTTATCGATCACAAATTGTTCATATTGTTTTTCTTCTTTACCCATAAATGAAAAAGAAGCATGGCCTCCTTCAGAAGGAATTGCGATAAAACGAGTTTCTTGTATGGGGAACAGCGCACAACAACCAAGTCCTGTACCAGCGCCAATCACTGCAATAGTTCCTGCTGGATCAGCATTTCCCTTTTGAATAGATATTGCAGAAGCCACTGCGCTTGTTCGACATGCATAAGCCTGTGCAACAAAATCATTAATAAGAATACATTGACGTAAGCCCAATTCAGAAAAAGAATTGCTGACATCAATATCCCACGGGATATTCGGTGGATTACAATACACATTATTTTTGACTGGTCCAGCCACTCCAAACACAGCAGTATCACATTCTTCAAATTTCAATTGAAACCGGCTTTGTTTGAGATGTTCCAAAAGTTCTGGAAAACTTTTAACATCGGTTGTTTTAAAATCAATCGCATCGATCATGGTTAGGTTTTTTTGGCTGTCAAATTTGAAATAAGCAAAACGGCTGTTTGTACCGCCAATATCTGCTGATAGTATATTCATGATTCTCCTCTTTTATTTTTGATCTTATATATATATAGTTTTTCAGAAAAGAATTTTGGCAAGGCAGCAGGGAGGAAGGCGTATACTTAATACGTTGACGACCGATAACGCAGCCAAAAATTTTTATGGAAAGCTATAGCATAATACGATTTTTCAATGTTCGCGATTCACCGGCTGCAATTACATAAATTGCAGGATTGCCTTTTACAGGACAACGATTTTCACAAATCCCACAGCCAATACATCGTGTTAAGTTTACATAGGGAGCCTTAACATAAGTTTTTTGACCGGGCATAATCCATTCTGTTTCTTGAGTCTGTATGGCTTTGGGTGAAACTGGACAGTGTTCTTCACAGACAATACATGGCCCATTACCAGACCATGGTAAACATTTCCCACGATCAATAAAAGCCGAACCTATGCGTATCGGTTGCTTAATTTTTTGATTGACTGTTAATTTTTTGATTGCGCCTGTTGGACATACTTGACTGCATAATGTACATGTATATTCACAGTATCCCTGTTTCATATTTAATGTTGGAGTCCAAAAACCAGCGATTCCAGCTTGATTATAGCATGGCTGAATTGCATTGGTGGGACAAACCTTAACACACATTCCACAACGAACACATAATCTTAAAAAATCTTTTTCTTCAAATGATCCGGGCGGTCGAATTAATGCAGAAGAAGATACCTTATGAAGATTTCCATCCAATCGGGTTAGCAAGGGTGTAGCTATCCCTGTTAACATACCCATTATCAATACTCGTCTTGGTAATCCATAGGGATCATCATTTTTTTGTGATGATATAGAGTTTTTTTTCGGTTTAAATTGCGGCCAGATGAACTGAAAGGAAATTGCGTTATGTGGACATGATTGAACACAGCTAAAACAGAGCATACATTCACTTGGCGACCAATTTGGTAGATCAATAACATGACCTTTACAGGATCGCATACATGCTTGACAACGAGTACATTTTTTTGAATTTACGCCCCACTGTAACCAGCTATATTTGGCTAATAACCCCAAAAATGCACCTAATGGACACATGATACGACAAAAAAAACGAGCAGTCTTTAGGTTTAAAACTAAAATCAGGATAAAGACCAAACCCATAAACCATCCTGTATGATACGCATGATAACCATATCCAAAAAGTGATGCTACAAGTCTTTCACCCAAATAACCTATATTGGTCAATACAGGATAATCACTTAGCGTTAGAGCCTCAACCACTTCTTTAATGCCTGTTTCCATGCTTGGAAATACCGCTAAAGTGAATGAACGGTATAAAAGAGATAGTGGATCCAGCAATCCAAATAAATTTAATCCGCATAAGAGTCCAACGAAGCATGTTACAAAAATAAAGTATTTCACTTGATAAAATGGTTTAATGGTATGGGCTGATATGGGTTTTGCTCTGCAGGATTTGCATTCACTGACCCAGTGTTGTAAACTACCAAACGGACACACAAAACCACAAAACCATCGTCCAAAAAATAAGGTGAATATAATGATGAATACTGATAAATAAACTCCATCAATCCATTGAAAATCACCTAAAATGCCTGTAATTAATAAGAGCGGATCGAATTTAAAAAAAATATTCACAGGATAGGGTAACGCTGTTTCCTGTTCAAGGTTTGATGCAAGGGAATAATCGATATAAGTATCTTGAGGTAATCGGCTTTCAATGCAAAAAAATACAAATAACAGAAAAAAAATAACTTGGGAACACCTACGTATCCATATCCAATACTTATACATGAATTATCCGCGCTGATGTTATTGGGTTAATAACTCCTGAATTCGTACCATAAATATTCCAAAATCACGGCCATATTCAGGCGAACCTTCGATTTCTAAATAGCCTCTTTTCATGGCTTCAACCATATCCACGTCATTCATCACAATCGGAAAAGCGCCCTGCACTCCATGAAATTTTAAATGAACAAATGGTTTGCGTTTTAGATAAACACCTCGCCCTGCTTTAGATTTGCCTGCTTTAATGCGTAGATACGCAGAAATATTATCAGGATCAACTGTTATCTGATATATTCTCTCAGGCTGTTTGCTTGTCCATTTTACCATGTCTGGATTTCCGCCTTTATTGTACTGACTCAATGCAGTGGTAATCATATAGAACGCCATTTTTACTTTCAAGGCTTGTTTTCGGATATCCTTAGGACGAACATTCGGCATCAGAATTTTTAAACTGAACAGCAATCGAAACACATTCAATAACACCATCGGATGACGCCAACCGGAAATTTTGGGTATTGCGAATTTTCCTTTAAACAGGGCGTTCATTGCTGCTACAGAGCTAAACCGAAAACAGATGGTTGAATGATCGCAAACGCCTTGGTGAACCTCAAGACATCCGTTTTGAAACATGAGATATGCGCCTAATTTTTCGCCATCATGATCTGCAACAAATTGGATAGACGCGGTTACATTTCTAAATGCCATCTTCATATCAGCATCTTCTGTTACCACAACTTTGGTTACTGGAAGCATGGCCCGCAGGATAATTCGTGCTGTCATTAATTCAGTGTGAGTTGTCATTGTCGTTACACCTCATCTTCCCAATCCTCATCTGCTTCAAACTCTTTTCCCATCACTTCTCTAACCTTGGCAATAATGCCGTCGGTATCTAGTTGGTAGTAGTTGTAAAGGTCTTCTGGATATCCGATTTCAGAAAAACAATCTGGAATCCCCACTTTGATAAACGCACAGCCTTTACCACTTGCCGCAATAACATCGCCTACCGCACTTCCTAATCCCCCAATCGTATTATGTTCTTCAACTGTAATAATCCGGCGAGTATCTTTAATGGCTTGAAGGATAATAGCCTCATCCAACGGTTTAATGGTATGCATGTTTATAACGCGAATGCTCAGCCCATCATTTTCTTTTAGAGATGTTGCAGCTTCTACAGCATGAGACACGCATACACCACAGCAAATGATGGTCAGGTCTGTGCCATCAGTCAGTTGAACTGCTTTTCCAATTTCAAATCCATAATTTTCTTGGGCATAAAATTTAGGTTCAAATCCACGACCAATGCGGATATACACCGGCCCGGGGTGATCAACACATGCCCGAACAGCATTAGCAGTTTCAATCCCATCTGCTGGAACGATGACGGTCATATTGGCAAATGACCGCATGATTGCAATATCTTCAGTGCAATGGTGAGTGGTACCTGCAGTGCCAAAGGAAAGGCCTGCATGAGTGGCAATAATTTTACAATTGAGTTGTTGATAACAAATATCTGTTCGAACCTGTTCACATGCACGCATGGAAGTAAACACGGCCATTGTAGATACAAAGGGCATTAAGCCTGATTTTGCTAACCCTGCCGCTACCCCAAACATATTCTGTTCAGCAATACCTACATTAAAAAAACGATCTGGAAAGCGCTTTTCAAACAATCCGATTTTGGTTGAGTTGGCTAAATCAGCAGATAAGCCTACAATGTTTGGGTATTGTTCACCGAGCTGACAGAGAACATGTCCATATATTTCAGCCTGCGTCATGGTATTCGCATCATATACTGTCCAGGTTAAGCCTTCACTCATGTTTTCCCCCTTAGACCATTTTATAAGTCTTCATATCTTTGTCATTTGAATTTTAAGAAGTAGTTGTCTATTTCAGGTCTTAATTCAATCCCTGCTCTCTCAAAGCAATCCAATAATTCAGAATATGTCCCTTCACCTCCTAAAAAATTCCAAAATTCCTCTGCAACTTTTAATTCATTATCCAAATCTAACATCCCTTTGAGTGTCCATCTTTCATAGGGTTTGGGTTCATAAGGATTATATGGAATCGCAATATAAGAATGTATATTTGTAGTCGGATTTTCTGATAAATAAATTGCTATCCATTCCAGTAATGTTCTTTTAAAATCTTTAAAATTGCTGATATTAGGTTTAGCTGATTTTAAATCGAATAAATGAATACTTCCATCATTGCCAATAAGAAACAAATCGACCTTTACAGCTTTTACTTTATGCATTATGCCCTTATTGCAAACTTTTCGTATCCTTTCAATTTCTTGTGATTTGTTAGGCATATTTCCAATAGTCAGTTCATTCATAATATGTTGAATTTCTGTCTGTGCTTTTTCACTTATTGAATTGCCTACAGCAAACTGTTTTTGAGCTATTGAAAAGTTTAAACTTGCGAGTATTTCAGCGACAGGCTCAAAAATAGATGTACCAAAAGTGGTATTTAAAGAGTGGATAAAAGAAAATAATGCCATTCTGTCTTTACCTAGCAACCGATAATGAAATGGCATATTGTTTGTTTCAGGCTTATAGGATTGAAATTTATTTCTCAAACTCTGCTTAACAGTATCTGCTATTTTTTTCATTTGTTCACTTGTGAGGGACATCTTATTTTATATTTCCTTTAAGTGAAAAATTGTTTCTGAATAAGCAGTATCTCTGTCTTTCTCAACTCTGTTAAGAACAGGTCGTTTAAACTGATTGACTATTTTCATATCAGAAAGCTCTGCAATCTTCGGATAAAGGTTGAACTTATCATTAGCTACTAGAAAAATGTCATAATTCGCCTGAAGATATCTTTTACAATTTTGTACAACTTCTGCTATGCCATGAGTATATGAATCTCTTGCGTTTTTCCCCTGCCCATGAACTAACGGCCCAATTTCTAATTCGTCTTTTCGTTCAAATCCAAATAATTCATACGCATAAGCATGTTGTTCATGGTAATCAATAAGACCAACATAAGGTGGACTTGAAAAAATTCCTTTTATTTTTTGCATTAACACTATTTCTGCAAGTTCAGAATTGACTTTTTTAACCTCTTTATAAATATCAATTTTTTTGCTGTCACCGGCCAAACAAGTTTGATGTGTTTTGGTTCTTATTTTATTAAATTCCATAAGACGAGTTAAAGTATCTGTTGTATAGGTCTGCCACCAACCCATAATAGAAAATATTGGTTTGCATATTTTACCATGCTTTTTACAATAATATGTTGTAGTAACAGGCGCTTTTAGAGTACCCAAGTCAGCATGCGTAGTAGCTCGGCAAGAACGAACTGTTCTACTTAAGATAACAGCTAAAACCTTGTGGATATCATTATGAACCTCACAACCTTTCAACTCCTCAAACAAAAAATCAATTTCTTCCCTGACAGGCAACAAAAACCATAGGTCTAAAAAACTGCTCATTTTATCCTGTTTAATCTTGATTTGATATTTTTTTAGCAAAGCATTATAGATATCCAAAAATTTTTTTTCTTTGTCGATGGCGTACTCATTCTCATTGATTTCACCTTTTGCAATTTTCCTTTTATATTCAGGTGTTGGAAAATGTTTAGCATTAAATTTTGAAAGTTCTGTCTGTAGATGTTCTTCAAAAATAATATTTTTTCTAGTATGCTGAAAGTCTTTTAATCGTGATATGAGTTTATCTATAGATTCTTCAATTAAATGAATATTATGGTTTTCCACTTTAACATTTGTAATCATCGCATTGAACGAAGAAATATCTATTCCAATGGAGTGCATACCTAATTCATTTGCCTGAACCAAAGTAGTACCACTTCCGCAAAATGGATCTAATACTACATCACCCTTATGAAAATATATCTCTTTTTTAAATTCATCTGTATGGGAATCAAGAAAATATTCTACCAGTTGAGGAATAAACTTTCCTTTATAGGGATGCAGCCTATGAACATGTTTTGTCCTTTCTGATTCTTTATATTCAACAAATGATAAATGCCAATTAAGGTCATCACCCAATTTTTGTTTCCACTGACTTTCCTTTTTGAAAGAGTCGTAATAGTCTCTTAATTCTTCAATATTTAGAAGTGGATTGCCATTACTTCCATATTTTTTAATTCTTCCATACTGAAGCAGATACGAAATATTAGATATCGTTACATTCCGATTTAGATATTGAGAAGCCCATTGGCTAGCTTCTTTTAACCCTAATAGGTTTTTATCTTCTTCTTTCTCAAAGAATATAAGTTGTTTCATTCGTAATAAATCCAATTCAAACGAAAATTAGAGTAGTGTTCCTGAAATATTAGCATAACACTATTAATGAAAAAGAAAAACAAGTTGTCGAAGCGGGTTCTGTAATGGATTGATATCATCTGAGAGATGATATCAATAAAAAAAAAGAGGCGTAACATGGTAATGTTACAAGTT
>PDZT01000172.1 GCA_002753105.1 Deltaproteobacteria bacterium YD0425bin50
GAATACAAGGCCCAGTACCTTGCAGTAAATTTCTAGCGATATCCATAATATCGCTAAATACAGCACTTGCTGTCGGCATCATCCCCGCACCATAACCATACAGCATGATATCTCCAACAGCATCACCACATATATTTATGGCATTCAATGTACCATCCACATTGGATAGAATATTTTGAACTGGAATCATTGTTGGATGAACTCTTGCTTCAATATGATCCCGCTTGTTTTTACTAATTGCGATCAATTTAATTCGATATCCAAACTGCTTGGCAAATTGAATGTCTAACGGCGTAATTTTTGTAATTCCTTCCACATAAATATCTTCAATATTGATGGGCATACCGTAAGCAATGGCATTGATAATTGCTAATTTATGCGCTGTATCAATACCTTGAATATCCAAGGTAGGGTCTGCTTCTGCATACCCTTTGGCTTGGGCCTGTGTGAGAGCTTGTTCAAATGTATCTCCATGATCTGATATACGCGTTAAAATATAGTTACATGTACCATTCAATATCCCAGTCATCGATAAGATTTGGTTACTTACGAGAGATTCTCTTAAGGTTTTAATTATTGGAATACATCCGCCGACACTCGCTTCATATCGAAAATCCACCCCTCGTTTTTGAGCTAATTGAAATAGGTCATTGCCATGTGAGGCTATAAGAGATTTATTGGCAGTAACTATATGCTTTCCAGAATCAATTGCTTTTTCAATATAGTCTTTTGCAATCCCTTGACCGCCAATCGTTTCAATAACAATATCAATTTCAGGATCATCAATCATTTTTTGCGCATCGCTAACAAACATCGTTGGGCCGAAGCTAATTCCTTGAGGGGTTTTAATATCCGCAATATATTTTAATATAAGTTCTCCATCAAGTTTTCGGGAAATAATATCTTTGTTTTCATAAAACAATTTTACCACACCACTACCAACAGTGCCGCAACCCATTAAACCAAGGAATATTTTTTTCATTCCAACCATACTCCTCTCAGAAAAAGTATTTTTGATCAGATAAATAAAATCAAATGATATTAATTGGGAGGTGATTACTATAATACATAAATGATGTCAAAAAATTCTTTTGACTTTTGTCTTAATTCAGATTAGTTTTTTTGGAATTTGCAATAATTTTCAATATCAATTGATGGAGATAGCACATGAGCAAGTTTTTGACCTATGCAGAGGCTGGTGTAGATATTGATAAAGCCAAAGATTTTGTGGGTATTATTAAAGGGATTGCACGTCAAACGCCAAGAACTGGAGTAATGAGCGAAATCGGTGGTTTTGGAGGACTTTATTCATTAAATTTGAGCAATATGGAACGTCCAGTACTTGTCAGTTCTACTGATGGTGTGGGAACCAAGCTCAAAATTGCATTTATGATGGATAAACATGATACTGTCGGGATAGATTTAGTCGCTATGTGTGTGAATGATATCATTGTACAGGGTGCGAAGCCATTGTTTTTCCTTGATTATCTTGCAGTGGGCGAACTTGAAATGAGGGTAGCAACGCAATTGATTCAAAGTATTGCTGCGGGATGTCAAATCGCACAATGTGCACTTATTGGCGGTGAAACTGCTGAAATGCCCGGGATATATAGTAAAGGCGAATATGATCTTGCTGGTTTTACTGTAGGGATTGTTGATAATTCAAAAATTATTGATGGTTCAGATATTAGACCCGGCCATAAATTGATTGGTATTGCTTCAAGTGGTTTACACAGCAATGGATTCTCGTTAGTAAGAAAAATTTGTTTTGATATTAATAAGCTCAAAGTCGATGAGTATATTCCAGATTTAGGTAAAACCCTTGGTGAAGAACTCATTACACCAACACGAATCTATGTTTCGACAATCATGAATTTAATTAAAGATTTACCTATTCATGGGATAGCACACATTACTGGTGGGGGGTTGGTTGAAAATTTACTTCGGATCATTCCAAATGCATGTAAAATAATTATACATCAGAAAAGCTGGGATATTCCCATTATTTTTCATTACCTTCAAAAAATAGGTAATGTTTCAGCTACAGAAATGCGTCGTACATTTAACAATGGTATTGGTATGGTCTTGGTGACAACCGAATCCGCTACACAAGATATCATCGCGCGCCTGAAAGCATTAGATGAAAAAGCATTTATTATTGGCGAAGTTACTTCCAGAAAATCTTTAGATGGGCAAATTGAATGGATTGCTTGATCATTTAATCCAAATATATCATGTTGGTATTAGGTATAGAAACGTCCTGTGATGAAACATCTGCATCAGTTGTCGCTGATGGAAAAAGCGTGATTTCATCGATTATTGCTTCTCAAGTAGAAGCGCACCATCCTTATGGTGGCGTGGTGCCAGAAATTGCTTCTCGGAAACATATTGAATATATTGTTTCTGTAGTCAATGAGGCATTGATCCCTTTTGGAATTCAAAAAAAACAGTTAGCCGGTATTGCAGTTACACAAGGTCCCGGATTAATTGGATCATTACTTGTTGGGTTATCTTTTGCAAAAGCATTTGCATATGGTCTAAGTATCCCATGGATTGGTGTGAATCATTTAATTGGACATATCCATTCTGTTTTTTTAGAACCTGAATGTCCACAATTTCCATTTGTAGCGCTTCTTGTTTCTGGTGGCCATACGATTATCTATCATGTCACGGATTATTTAACCTATGACATTTTGGGAACGACCCTTGACGATGCATGTGGAGAGGCTTTTGATAAAGTCTCAAAAATGCTTGGATGTGGATATCCCGGTGGTACGATCATTGGACAATTAGCTGAAAAAGGCAATCCAAATGCCATTCAATTTCCCCGAACGTTTATTGATAAATCCAATTTTGATTTTAGTTTTAGCGGTATAAAAACCGCTGTCAGTCGGTATATTCAAACCCATCCTAACAGTGTTCATGATGAATTGTTCGATATTTCAGCAAGTTTTCAGGAAGCGGTCGTGGATGTTCTGACGTATAAAATTCTGCATGCCGCTCGAGTAACAGGCTGTCGTTCTATTGCAATTGTGGGTGGTGTTGCTGCCAATACAAGGTTAAGACAAAAAGTAACTGAGTCCGCAATCAAAGAAAATATTCACGTTTTTGTGCCATCGATCAAGTATTGTGGAGATAATGCGGCAATGATTGCAGCACTAGGTTATCATTATCTTATTAATGGGGAATCTTCGTGTTTTGATCATGATGTATATACAAAAAAAAAATCTAAATCACTATAGACTTTCAGATAAATAATTTCACGGCGTTATCGGTCGGAGATATACTAAAATGTATTATCTCCTCCCTCTAGCCTTGTGAAATTCATTATCTGAAACTCTATAATAACTTTCCAAACACTAGCCCATCACTCAGCCCTTAAAAAGATTTAAAAGATGAAAAATAATGACTTGTATCAATGGGATGAATTTATAACCGATAAAAAAAATACACTTGATGCAAAACTCCACGAAATATATGACCGTATCTACCGAAAAGATGTATTTTGGGAAGTCTGGAAGCAACTTTGGCGTGGAAAAAAGGTTTCTGATGATGTTGAGTTCGCTTTTGATGATGATTATTATAAAAAAACCATTACCAATGTTCGGTTGACACTCTTATTGCTGATGGCCGTAAGCTGTGCATTCGCATTTTTAGATATCCTTGTTCTTGCTATACCGTTTTCGGTAATTTTACTCTTACGATATGGAATGCTTTTTTTTCTGATCATTCCACTTTTAATATTATCGTACACATCTTTTGCAAGACGTTTTATGCAGCCTGTAACCTGCTTGGTATTAATTGGTATAGGAATACACATCACCTTAATTATTCATTTTTTTTCCAAAAACTCATATGGTTATATTTATTATTATGCCACGTTAATTTTATTGATTATTAGTAGTTACACCGTAGCCCAATTACGTCTTAAATATGCAAGTATAACCGGATGGTCATTATTGTTCTGTTTTCAGATTCTGTGGCTCTTAAAGAATTATTATATTACGAATTCCCATACCATTTCAATTGATATTGATTTTATTATGTCAAGTATGACCATTTGTATTGCCAATATCGTCGGTATGGTGGGTGGTTATTTTATGGAAGTCTATCGGCGAAGGGATTTTTTTCAACGACGAATCATTGAAACAGAACAGGAAAAATCAGATTCTCTCTTGTTAAATATACTTCCTCATGAAATTGCAATAAAATTAAAAAATGAAAATAGCCTGATTTCAGAATATTACGAAAATGCTAGTATTTTATTTGCTGATCTGGTCAATTTTACTCGAATATCCGAAAGCATGTCTCCTGTTGAGTTGGTTGATTTGTTAAATGAAGTCTTTTCTTATTTTGATAATTTTGTTGATGATCTAGGATTGGAAAAGATTAAAACCATAGGAGATTGCTATATGGCTGCTTCTGGTGTTCCGATACCTAGAAATGATCATGCACATGTTTTAGTAGAACTTGCCTTGAAAATTACCGATTTTGTTAAAGGAAAAGATTTTTTAAATAAATACCAGCTTGCATTTCGCATAGGAATTAACTCAGGCCCGGTCGTAGCCGGTGTTATTGGCAGAAAAAAATTTTTGTATGATCTCTGGGGAGATGCTGTTAATATGGCAAGTCGCATGGAATCCCATGGAGTTGCAGGAAAAATACAGGTAACACGGAATACATACGATATCATAAAAGATATGTTTATTTGTGAACCCCAAGGTCAAATTACAATTAAAGGTAAAGGTGAAATGGAAATCTGGCATGTATTGAGGGCACGATGAGAATCGCAATACTATCAGATATTCATTCAAATGCTGAAGCATTCAATGCAGTGCTATTAGATATTGATAGCCTTGATGTATCCACGATGATCAGTTTAGGCGATAACATTGGTTATGGTCCAGATCCCAATGAAGTGATTCATATGTTGCAAGAACATCATATTCATTCAGTGATCGGTAATCATGAAATAGCCATTCTCGATAAACGATTTCTTGCCTTATTTAATAATTCCGCACGAGTAGCATTAAAAGTAACTGAAGCTATGCTAACAAAAAACTCGTTAGAATATCTTAAAACGCTTCAACATTCGTATGTAAATTTTGGTTTTCGGTTTGTACATGGGTTTCCTCCTGAATCTGTAGTCATCTATCTGTTTCAAAAATCAGAACCTCAATTAATTAAGGCAATCTCAAGACTTCAAGAATCGATTTGTTTTGTAGGACATACTCATCAACTGGGAATGATCTCATGGGACGAACAAACAATCGACCGCAGACGATTAAACCCGTCTGAAAATATCATAGAGATCAATACAACCCAAAAATATATTATTAATGTTGGAAGTGTTGGACAACCTAGAGACTTGAACAATAAAGCAAAGTATGTGATTATGGATACAGATAAAAATTATATTGAAGCTCGATTTGTAGAGTATGACTACCAAACCACTGTAAACAAAATATTAAAAACTGGCATACCAATTCAATATGCCAATTTTTTATTATGACTTTATTCGTTTAAATAGTGGCATGTCCGTTTTCTTTTCAACTCAACTAAAATTCCTTCAGCTTTGAAGCTTGTATATTTCCAAAAATTCCACTTGGCCGAATAAATAACACGATTAGGAGAATTAATAGAGCTATCGCATCCATATAATGGGAGGAAATAAAACCAGCCCCCATCGCTTCAATAATTCCTAATAAAATACCTGAAAAAACTGCCCCCATGCTATTTCCCAATCCACCAACGACAGAGGCACCAAAACCTTTTAATGCAAGCAAAGGGCCTCTTGCATAGTCAATTTGAATAATGGGTGTGATGATAATTCCAGCAATTGCGCCAATAGCTGCTGACAAGGCAAAAGATAGCATTACCATATTGCGGTCATTGATTCCAACTAACCTTACTGAATCTTTATTAATTGCACAAGCCCGCATACTTTTTCCGGTAAGTGTATAATGGAAAAAAACATGGAAACACACCACAACAATACATAAAATTCCTATAATCCACAATGTTTGCGGAAGTATTGTTGCTCCCCATAAAACATAAGGCTCATGATCGGAAAAATGATTCATGTAATGCGATTGTTTTCCCCAAATACACATGGCAACACCTCGAAGCAGAATAGACAATGCAATGGTAATAATAATAAGCCGCAATACCGAAGGTTTTTTTACTGGATTGATGGTAAATCGCTCAATAAGCACTCCAATGATTAAAACAAATACTACGCTTATTGCAAAAGCAATTGGAACAGAAAGCTTTGCCTGCATGGTTAAGGTAACCATCATCAATCCGCCCAGAACAACGAATTCACCTTGAGCAAGATTAATAATACCCGTTGCATTATAGATCATATTAAACCCCATGGCTACAAGTGCGTAAATAGCGCCACGCTGTATCCCCATGACTAAGAATTGCAGAACATCCGTAAGATTATAATTCATTTTTTGAATCCTATGTATTTAGGTTAACGTTATTTATATGCTGTGCATAGGGTGAATCATTTTTGACCGTAACTATTCAGCTAAAAAAAATAACTGGATAAGCCAATAAAATCAACATAAAAGATAAAAATAACTACCCATTCAAATCATAACTTCCCGATGGATGATCTCTGATAATGGAAGAACAATAAATCCTTTGTGTTGGATTCCAGTTAAAATTTTCTCAATTTCATTCAGCCACTCAGACAAAAGAGATGGGTTGTTCGGACAAGCATCATGAAGCAACACAATTGCATCTGGCTTTAATTTGTGAAGAATTTTTTGAGAAAGACCATTGATTCTACGATTACCAAAGTCATTGGCTTTACAACTAAAATTGACCGCGTATAAATTCAATTCTTTTAAAATTTGATGAAGACGCGGATTGGTAATACCCACAGGTGCTCGAAATACAAGAGGTTTGATGCCTAATTTAAAAAGAATCTCCTGTGTCATTTGAATTTCTTTTTGAATATAGGATGATTTTTTCAACATTAAAAACAAGTCATGACTATACGAATGATTTCCAATTGCATGTCCATGTGAGATAATTTGATGGATCAATTCAGGATAACGGGAAACTTTTTCACCTATTACAAAAAACGTTACGTTGATGTTATATTTTTGTAAAAGTGCTAATAGTTTTGGTGTAGATACCGGATCAGGGCCGTCATCAAAGGTTATTGCAATCGCATTAGTGCCTGTTTTACCACGACTAATGATGGGTAAAAAAAAACCAAAACCGGGTAGAAATATAGCGATAAAACAGACCGTTAAAAAAAATACTAATGGCCATATCAACCAATCGGCATGAACAAAAAAAAAGAGTACAGCAAGTGTATATGCAATAAATCCAGTAAGTTCTGCAACGGTAAACTTGAATTCACAATTCATATTAACGTGTCATCGTGGTTTGCATACAATCCAAAAAAAATGATCCAGCGAATGTGATTGATCAATGGATTGAACTGTAAAATTCGTTTGTTGTATGATCGTCTGAATCTGATCTATTGATCGGTAATACACGGGTATTTTTTTTAGTTTAAACTGGATATCCTGAAGTCTAAATAACCATGACGGTTTTTTGGGTGGGCATGTAGTGACTCGCATCACAAGACAGCCTTCATTCTTAAGCGATTCATGTATCCGCTGTAATGTGAGTAAAAATGCAGTATCTGTTAAATAATAAACCACATCCACCATTATAGCAAGATCAGCTACACTTTCAAATTGAGGTATATTAGGTGCATAGCCGCATTCAATATGACCTCTGTGACCAACAGCGCGTGATGCTACATAAACACGCTCAATATCAGGTTCTATCCCATAAATATGTGCATGGGGGTAGGTTTCAAGCAGCCAACACGCTGGTATTCCATATCCACAGCCAATATCCATAATTCTGTGTACATCCTGAAACATATCCAGTAATTTTGGCAACTCGTCAAACAGTGAATCCCATTTCATTTTACACCGTACAAACATCCGTATATATGTTTCCATATTCTGGTATCTGTATAACACTCGTTTGCGAGTATCTGTCAAAACAGGCTGTTTTAAATTGCGCTTTTTATAAACATACTCAATAAGTGGCGGAACAAGAAGAAATGAGCCAATAAACGAATATCCAATTCCAAGTAAAGAAATAAGTCCAACACTTCTCAGAAGTATATGATCTGCCACACTTAATCCGCCTAAACCAGTTAACGTTGTGCCCGCTATCATAAACAGCGCTATTCTTACAACCACAAAAGAAGGATGGGTGGCATCACCATAACGTTGATAAGAGATGACAAAAAAAACAGCATACTCAATGCCTGTACCAATAACCATAATAGACAGCATCAGTATTGGAATATCTAACGGATGGCCTATGATATTTAATGTACCCAAAGTACTGATCAAGGCAAATATTACCGGAAGCATTGAAATCAGGGTCAATTGAACATCAAGGAAATAAAAGAATAACATGAGTGTTATCCCAATGCCAATCACCACTGTAATTTTTATAAATGTTACAAATAAAAAATGGCTAAATCGTTGAGAAAAAAAAGCAGGATCAAAAATCTTACCATCTGATTTTAATTCATCGTAAAACACTTCTGATTGATAGGCACTCCCCCTTGAAAG
>PDZT01000173.1 GCA_002753105.1 Deltaproteobacteria bacterium YD0425bin50
CCAAAATCTAACCATAATAGAAACCTATTTTTATAACTATTTGATTTATAAATTTTTTTTAACATTTCAACAGTATTACTGATAGTTATTACCGACAAAATTATAAATTAAAAAGTTTATAAATAATAACAATTAGCTATGGGGGGAAAAAAAATGACAAAAAAAATTCAATCGCTTTTAGTGGTTAGTATGGTGTTGTCAGGTGTCATCATGTTTAGCAATGGTTACGTTAACGCAATAGATGAAATGGCAATTACTGAACAGGATGTAACCGGGCTTGTTGAAAAGGCCGTTACGTTTCTTGTTGAAAAAGGAGATGAAGCACTCGCTTTAATTGGAACACCCAATGGTGAATTTCATAAAGGAGAGCTTTATGCCTTTGTTTATGATGAAAATATTACGATCATTGCTCATCCCTATAAACCCACACTTGTAGGACAAAATTTTAAAGGCAAGCCAGATGTTAAAGGTAATAAATTTAGAGATGAAATTGTTGCAAAAGCATTAAATGGAGGCGGTTGGACTGAATATTTCTATTCGAAACCAGATTCTGCTGGAATTTTTAAAAAAAGGGTTTTTAGTAAATTAGCTGAAAAAAATGGAAAAAAATATATTGTTGCTGTGGGAATGTACGGAGGAAAGTTGTAAAATATAGATACGCCCGTGTAAGGAGTATATAATAGTGAAGTTGACAGGTAAATTTGTATTTATTTTGATTACATTTCTTTTTTTAACGACTGCCGGGTTAATCAACTCAATCATTCAATTAAAAAAACAAGAACAACTGATTAAGTATATTTACGAAGACAATGTAAAAACCATGGAGATGCTTTCAAATGCTTCACATGACATTGCTATATCCTATGAGACCTTATTACAAATTGCGACACTTGTCATGCTTGGTACAGACTCGACAGTCATTGAAAAAAGAATAAAGCACGGGATTCAACAATTTGAAGATGCAATGGCTATTTTAAAAAATATAGCTGGTACTGGTAAACAAGAAAAAATTGAGGCAATTTTACAATATACAACGCCATATAAAATAATTTATGCAGATATTCAAAAATTTGCTTTAGGAGGAGACAGCTATTCAATTTCTAGTCTGTATCCGAATTCCGAAAAAATATACAATGAAATTTCAATATTATTATCTTCAATAAATGATATGCAATGTAAAAAAACAAAAGATTCATATCATGCATCCATTCAATTATTTAAAGATGGGATAAACTGGGTTGGGATCATTAGCATTATATCCATTAGCCTTTCAATTGGATTTCTTCTTTATTTATTGAAAAGTATGGTGAGACCAATTCAGAATCTTATTGCCTCGTTAAAAGGGATTGCTGAAGGCGAAGGAGATTTAACACGTCGTTTGGAATCTAGGACAAAGGATGAAATTGCCGATATGGTTCGATGGTTTAATCTGTTTATGGATTACCTGCAGGGTATGTTAAGAGAGATTATTCAACATGCGAAAGGTTTAAATCAGTTTTCCGAACAATTATTCACTGTATCCTCTCAATTGAAAAGCAGAGGAGCAGATACGTTTATAAAAACCAATGCCGCTGTTAGTGCATCAAAGCAGATAAATGATAACATTGATCAGTTTACCCATATCATTCAGAATACGAATCAGACAATATCTCATGTTTTTCAAATGATTCAGTCAATATCATCTGTGTTTCGGGAAATTGAGATTTTTTCAAAAAAATCAGCGGGAAATGTGCAAAAAGTTGCTTTTGCAACTGAGAATTTTTCTCAATATCAGTCTCAAATTTCCATAAGAATAGAAGAGATGAGCGAATATTTGAATCAAGTTAAAAAAAAAACATCGCATGCAGCCCATATCTCTCAAGAAGCTGATCAACGCGCTTCTGATATTAACCAGCGGATAAAATCTTTAGAAGAAGCTACAGAACAAATCGGTAAAATCGTAACATCAATTAAAAAAATTGCAGATAAAACCACTTTACTTGCAATAAATGCAAAAATTGAGGCAACAAGCGCGGGCGAAGCTGGCAAGGGATTTACAGTTGTTGCCAATGAAGTGAATGAACTCTCAAGTCAGTCAGTTCAAATGACAACTCAAATCAGAGAACAAATTTCTCAAATTCAATACACGACAAATGAACTTGCAAGAACAATTTATGAAAATAATCACTTAATTCGTGATATAGCTACCATTAGTAAAGTCATTTCTGATTCTGTAGAAGAGCAAACAAAGTCAGCATCAGAAATTAGGGATACCTTTACGATAAATCTTCAGACAGTCAAAAATATTGCTCAAAATGCTACAGAATCTTCATCTTTAGTAGATGAAATTGTACAATCCATTAGCAATAATCTAAAAACAACAGATGCTGTTGCTTCACAATTAGATCAATTGTCTAGGGAGGTTAATTCGGTCTCTCAGGCCATATCTGAATCGTCAGAAGGCGTTGAAGAAATTTACAAAAATATTCAGGATATCCATTTTTCTGCTGAAGAAACAGCAAAAGATGCCAATTTAATGCAAAATTCATCTCAGGAACTCACAAATAGAGCATCGATGCTTTCAAGTCTAATCGGTAGGTTTAAACTTTAAACTTTAGCAACAGATTAAAGGAGGTGATACAGATCGGATAGTCATTGTTTGAAAGATTTTTTGTTGGGTATAGATATATATATCAGGTTAACCAAACGACTTATGGAGGTAATCAATTATGAAAAATATAAAGACAATATTGCAAATTTTAGTGTTATTTTTATGTATTATTGCCAGTGCTAATCTATGGGCAAAAGATTTCCCCAATTTAACTGTGCAGGAGCTCAAAGCTAAATTGGACTCAGGTGAAAAATTATTTTTACTCAATCCATTAAATGATCTTGAATTCAATGAATCCCATATCCCAGGTTCGATCAACATCCCCTTACAAGAATTAGCAACGACAGATAAACTGCCAGCCGATAGAAATACGTTAATTGTGTCTTACTGTTTAGGCACTCAATGTATAATGTATAAAAAAGCCGCAGAACAATTGGCTGAAATGGGTTTTACAAATATTATGACATGTCGCGATGGCATTCCGGGATGGGTTGCTGCTGGATATTCGTTAGAAACAGGTAAAGCATTACCTGCTATTGATGTTCCTACGATCAATGCCGCTGAACTTAAAGATAAACTGAATGATTTTTACTTACTTGATATTCGAGAAGAATCACTTCACGCAATGGGGTCAATCAAAGGAAGTCATCAAATTCCCTTTTATAATTTAACCAAACGATATTCAGAAATACCTAAAGATAAGAAAATTGTTGTTCTCGATCATATAGGAAAACAAGTACTGACCGCTTCTCGTTTTTTGAAATCAAATGGGTATAATGATGTGTTACGCCTACAAGGCGGAGTTATGGCATGGATGAACGCTGGATATCCTCTGGAAAAATAATACGTTGTTACATTAGAAAATGACAAAATATCTATATGTTGTAGGGGCAATAATGGCCTTGATCATCGTTTCGGCCGACATTATCGTTGCCGCAACAAAATTGTAGGGGCGAACCTTGTGTTCGCCCTCCAAAAGGGCGATGACAAGCATCGCCCCTACATTGTGGCCATAAGAAAGGATTGGTATGCTCAAGCAATTCAGCATTCGCACAAAACTCATCATTACGTTCGGCATTTCTTTAATAGGTTTATGGATTGTGGGAGTCGGTGGCTATTTTGCTTTAAAAAAAAATGCAGGTGTAGCAACTGAGGTAAAACAGGAAAAATTTCTTGGAGCGATGCTTACTGAAAAGACCTACGGCCAATTTCAATCTATGGTGCAGTGTATCAATGCGAGTGCAATGCTTGGAACAGATCAAGGTTTAAAAAACGCTCAAAAAAAACAAACTGAATTACTGAATTATTTAAAATCGTCAACAGCTTCAATTAGGAATGATACTTTAAGTCGGAATCTGTCGGCATTCAATGAAAAAATTAATCAGGTTTATATACTTGGGGAAAAAAAAGTTAAGGCTGTAATTGATCAAGATTTTGTTAATATTCCAACGACCAATAAAGCCTTTGAAGAAGCAACAGATAAGCTTCTATCAGAAATAACGCAGCTTCAAAAAATTACAACTGATGATTTGAAACAGTCATTAGAGGGTTTGGTTGTATTATCCAACACGAGTGCCTACATAGGTATTTCAATCATGCTTGGAATTTTTGTAATTACATTACTTTGCTCTATTCTTGTTTATCGATCTATTTCTCAACCGATTCACCATTTAGGACAAGTGGTTATATCTCTTGCATCCGGAGAGCTTAATACCCGGAGTTCGGTTCAATCTCAAGATGAAATCGGCCAATTATCCAAATTACTGAATGGCTTTATTGAAACACTTCGGGATCATCTACACCATATTATTATTACTTCAGATCAATTAAATACAGCGTCTTCTGATATCTCTGCTATATCTGCACAACTCGCCTCTTCTTCTGAAATTATGAATAAAAAATCAGAACACTTAACCGAAATTACACACCAGATCAGTGAGAATGTGAATACAACAGCATCAGCGGCATATCAGGCAAAAAATTCAGTAACAAGTATTGCTAATATGTCAGAACAAATGTCATCCACCTTTGATGGAATTACTAATTTTTCTGTAAAAACAACAGACAATGTTAAGGATTTAGCAAAATCAGTGCAGGTCATGTCTGAAGGACTGGATGACAATGCTTCATCCATTGAAGAAATGACAAGCTCTTTAAATCAGGTTGCTCAGCATATTAGTAAAGCAGCTCAAATTTCAGAACGGGCAATTTACCGAACTGATAATGTGAATTTTAAAATGGATGCCTTGACAAGCGCATCTAAACAAATTGACAAGATTGTATTGATGATTAAAAAGATTGCAGATAGGACAAATCTTCTTGCGTTGAATGCAACTATTGAAGCAGTAGGTGCTGGTGAAGCTGGAAAAAGTTTTGGAGTTGTTGCAACTGCTATTAAAGATTTGGCAAAACAATCGGCTGCAGCTACAGGTGAAATTGCAGATCTGATTCAACAAATTCAACATTCTACCAAAGAGGCTGTGCAGGCAATCCAAGAAATCAATTCGATTATTGGAGAAATAGCAGCCTTACATAAAACAATTAACATCGCAATTAAAGATCAAACCTTGGTAGCAAATGAGATTTCAAAACGGGTTTCAGATAATGCAGGAACCGTTAAAAATATGTCTGATAGAGCGAATGAATCTTCAAACTTTGTAGGAGAAATTGCCAAATCTACTCATGATGTATTCAATAATATCAAAGAACTTTCCAGAGATATTTCACAAATATCGAATAGCTCAAATGATGTAGCAAAAGCCTCACAAATTTCTGCTGGGGGAGTTAAAGAGATTAGTCAACATCTTAAACAAATTCTGGATTCTGCAAATCATATAGCTAACGCTTCGAATCAAACACGAGATGCATCTCAAGAACTCGCAATCATGTCAACCATGCTTTCTAAAATGGTTCGTTTTTTTAAATTGTAGGAAAAAGAAACAGAATTTTATCTTGAAAATATCAATACTATATTGATAAAAAAGAACTGTGTACCATGTCATCTGTAATCGATGTAATCAATTGAGAAGAAAATGTTAAAAAAAAATTCCTAATTTAAAAAAATTTATAGGAGTAAGGGAGGAACATGAGCCAGACTGAACATATGATCATCCATTCCAAAGAAGGAACGCAACCGTTCCGTTATGCTGTTGGAATGCATGGCAGTTTTTTTTTCCAGCAATTGCGAGATCACCGTAAGTTAATGGGAATCAAATGTCCATCTTGCAAAAAAGTATATGTGCCGCCTCGGGGTGTTTGCGGTTCATGTTATGTAAAAATGAATGAATTTGTAGAAGTCGGCCCTGAGGGAAAAATCGAGACATATACGATTTTACGCTACGCATTTATTGATCCGGAAACAGGTGAGCAAAAACCTGTGCCTTATGGTTATGGCTTTATCCGTCTTGATGGTGCGGATACTCTATTTCAGCATTATATTAGCATTGATGATGAATCAAAAATTAAAATCGGAGCGCGTGTAAAACCCTATTTTTCTCTGGAAAAAAAAGGTAATATCAAAGATATTTTGTATTTTCAGGTTGTTGATCCATAGTATGAGCATTTTCGTTTTATTGTCAAATCGTTTTCCCTGTCAGCATAATCAGATTATATAGCTGTTAATCTCTGAGGTATGCGCACCAACTCCCCTCCCCTCGGAGACTGTGTCGCAATTCGATTTATGATGCATATTTGGGTATATGTGGGTATATGTAGGGGCACGAAGCGTCGTGCCCCTACAAAATAATGCCGCATGTCATTCAAATATGCATATTTTTTAGAACTTTGGAAATGGTCATATTTATTAAATGAGCTTCAAAAAATCATGCATATTGGTAAACCTAAAAACATGTATGATTGTATGACATGCGGCAACATAATGTATGCCCGCCCGAATAAAAATAGTTGCGACACAGTCTGTCGCGGGCGAGCAGTCGCCAGCGCTACCCGACAAAATGATGGCTTCGACAATGGAGAGAGGCTATCAAAGGGGCAAGAAATGAGACGATTACTTGAGAGCACGCTCTATATGAGACTAAAGGCTTCGGAATTGGATTGTAAGCCGAGCTGAGACTACTACAAAACAGATGACTAAAATAATATACATAATTGGCATTCCAGAGTGCCATGGAAGATAAAAAAATGGAAAAATTTTCTGATTATAAAATCCTCGAGAAACTCGATGAAACCCGAAGCTCCATTGTATATAGAGGACAAAAGGATAATGATGCACAAACAGTTGTAATTAAAGTTTTTAAAGCAAAACAGCCTTCTTCCTCAGAAATTGCAAGGTTTAGGCAGGAATATGAAATAATTAAAAACTTGGATATTGAAGGTGTAGTCAAAACCTATAGCCTGATTGAGCATATCAGCAGCCTCTCCTTGATATTGGAGGATTTTGAAGCGGTTTCGTTAAAGGAAATATTAAAAAAAGAAACGATTGATATTCAATTGTTTTTAGAAATTGCAATCAAATTATCTGATACGCTTGGAAACATTCATAAGAAAAACATTGTTCATAAAGATATAAAACCACATAATATACTTGTCGGAAAAGACTATAAAACGATAAAGATAACGGATTTCGGAATATCAAAGATACTGACACATGAAAGCGAAGAAATATATAACAAGGAAGTTATAGAAGGTACACTTTTATACATGTCGCCTGAACAAACCGGCAGGATGAACCGTTATGTCGATTACAGGACTGACTTTTACTCTCTTGGTGTGACTTTTTATGAAATGCTTACCTCAATTGTGCCATTCAGATCAAACGACCCATTGGAGATACTTCATTCTCACATTGCAAAACAAGCTGTTCCGCCGCATAAATTGAATCAGTCCATCCCTAAAATAATCTCAGATATTATTCTAAAGCTGATGTCTAAAACTGCAGAAGAAAGATATCAGAATGCGTTCGGTCTGTTGACCGACCTCACCATCTGCCGCGATAATTTGGAGGGTAAAGGCAGGATTGATGTTTTTGAACTGGCACAAAACGACATTTCGTTAAAATTCTGCATTCCACAGAAATTGTTCGGAAGGGAAAAAGAAATTGCCAGTCTTATGGAATCTTTTGAGAGAGTTTCACACAATGGGATATCAGAGATGTTGCTTGTATCCGGCTATCCAGGGATTGGAAAATCTGCCCTTATAAAAGAAATCCACAAGCCTGTTGTGGCAAAAAGGGGATACTTTATATTAGGAAAGTATGACCAGTTCGGCAAAGATATTCCATACAAATCAATAATTCAGGCGTTTCAAAGTCTTGTCAGGCAGATACTTTCTGAAAGTAAAGAAAAAATAGATGAATGGAAAGATAATATCGTAAACGTGCTTAGCCCAAACGGCAGGATTATTACAGATATTTTTCCAGACGTTGAGTTTATCATAGGTAAACAGCCAGATGTGCCAAAGTTAGGTCCTGAGGAAACGCAAAACAGGTTTAACATTTATTTGAAAAAATTCATCCAGCTTTTTGGAACAAACTCGCATCCACTTGTCCTGTTTTTGGATGATCTCCAGTGGGCTGATCTTGCAAGTTTAAATCTTATTAAGATGCTCATGACTGATCCAGATACCAGATATTTGCTTTTAATCGGCGCATATAGAAATAACGAGGTTGATAAAACCCATATTCTATTTTCTAATATAAAATCAGATGATATTATTAATAATATTAATGAAATAAACCTGTCTGAGATTGACTTGAATAGCGTTAATCAATTGATAGCCAATTGTTTGAGATGTACACATGAGGATTCGTCTCCTTTGGCTGATTTAGTGCATGAAAAAACAAGGGGCAACCCGTTTTTTGTAAACCAGTTTTTAACAACCCTTTATGAAGAAAAAAAAATAACACTTGAGCAGTCAATAGAATACAGGGGATGGAAATGGGATATCAAAGAGATCAGAAAAATGAAGGTTACCGATAATGTGGTTGAACTTATGGCAGGGAAAATATCTGGTTTAACTGTACATGCTCAGGATATTTTAAAA
>PDZT01000174.1 GCA_002753105.1 Deltaproteobacteria bacterium YD0425bin50
TCCTTTTTTTTTTTTTTTAGACTTTCCTGAAATGACCCTAGGTTTTACAGAGAAGATTCCCATTCAGTTTTTACGAAAAAATTCTATGGTGCCGATTCTGTTACCCGGTAATTCTGACAGACAACAGCGTTCATTGATAGCGGTGAATGATCCATCCAGTTTGCAAATGATCGATGAATTGATCGGACTGCTTCATTTAGATACTTATGAACTCGTCTTTTCAACACATGATTCGATTCATGGTATTATCAATCTTGCATATGATCAAAACAGAGATTCTGCACAGCAACTTGTCGATAATATTGAAGAAAACAGTAGCGAAATTATCAGTGAAATCGAAGAAACTGCTGACTTGCTTGATGATACAAGTGAGGCACCGATTATTAAGCTTGTCAACCATATTATTTCACAGTCGATTAAGGCGCGGGCAAGTGATATTCATATTGAACCGTATCAGAATATGTTTAAAATTCGATATCGGGTTGACGGTACGCTTTATGATTTATTAACACCGCCGAAATGGATTCAGCCAGCGCTTATTTCACGCATCAAGGTTATGGCAAGACTGAACATCGCTGAAAAGCGATTACCTCAGGATGGCCGAATTGAAGTTAAAATCGGTCAATCAGATATTGATATTCGCGTTTCTACAATTCCCACCACATTTGGAGAACGCGTGGTACTCCGATTATTGAACAAATCCACCTCCTTGTTAAGTATTGCGGAACTCGGTTTTTCTAAAGCCCATTTTGAAACGGTTCAACGTCTGATCCGAATACCGAATGGGATTATTCTGGTTACAGGCCCTACAGGCAGCGGCAAAACCACCACATTATATGCCGTTTTATCAGAAATTAATTCACCAGATATTAACATTATTACTATTGAAGACCCGGTAGAATATCAAATTCAGGGTATTGGTCAAATTCAAGTTAATCCCAAAATTGATCTTACGTTTGCAAGGGGGTTACGGTCTATTGTTCGTCAGGACCCGGATGTCATTCTTGTGGGTGAAATTCGTGATCAGGAAACGGCTGAAATTGCAGTACAATCAGCGCTTACAGGTCATCTTGTGTTTTCAACATTGCATACCAATGATTCAGTAACTGCAATCACTCGTCTTGTTGATATTGGCATTGAGCCGTTTCTCATTTCATCAGCAGTTCGAGCAGTTGTAGCTCAACGACTCATTCGTACCCTATGCAATGAGTGTAAAATTTCTTATGATGCAGATGACATGACTATGTCAACCATTGAGTATCATCCTGAATTGTTTTTAGATACCGTTCTGTATCGGGCAAATGGCTGTGAAAACTGTTTTAATACAGGGTATAAAGGCCGTATGAGTATTTTTGAAATTTTAGAAATCGACACCGATATTCAAAAATTAATCATGATGACGCATGATTCAAATCAAGTCAAACAAATGGCAATGGAAAAAAATATGATTACATTGCGCTATGCAGGTATTCAAAAAGTTCTCGCTGGTATTACAAGTATTGCTGAAGTGCTTCGATTAACCCAGAAATAAGTGGAGAAGCCAGATGATCGATCCCAAATTAAAAAAAATATTTAAAGGATATTCTGAAGAGACTTTTTCTTTTTTAAGTCAGCTCAGTACGGAACATCAGATTGAATTAGCAGATATCATTCAAAAACGCTTAGATGATGTAGGCGGGCCTATGTTATCGACAATGGCTATGGCATCAAATCTCGTTCCAAATATGCTTAATGTAAAAATCGCTCAAGACATGCTAGGGCCTGAACTTGCAGCAAAAATCACATCCTATGTATCTGTAAAAAAAGCAATAACGCTTGCTAAATCTATGCGAGTCGATTTTTTAGCAGAAGTTGCAATTCATCTTCACCCAGAAAAAGTCGTTGCCATTGTTGAAGCCACTTCAGATGAACTCTTGATTAAAATTACCCGGATATTATTAGAGAACGGTCAATATGATGTGCTCAGTGCATTTTCAGATCATGTTTCGCCGTATAAACTCAAGGTATTAGCTGAGAAATTAGGTGATATAAAAGCCATTAATCAGATCGGTCAGGGAATGCAAGACCGAAAACGAATGATTGAAACGGCAATGACATTATCAGATGCCTATTTAATTGAATTGATGCAGGGCATTTCATTTTTTGGCTATTATGAATTAGCGGCAATGGTCGGTCAGATGATGGATGTTACACGGCAGATTCGGCTATTGGACAAATTGAATCCAATTGAGGCTGCAAGAATTGCCGCACATTACCCGCCTGAAATTATCAGTCAAATCATCGAACGTATTCCTATAGAACAGGCTGTTGAAATTGGATTACAAACCGAAGGCAAAGTTCTTGGACAACTCTTTAATTCACTGCCAGTCAATCATATCAATGCACTGCTTCCCTATTTAAACGAACAGAAGCTTTTGGATGGCGTTCCTTATGTAAATATAAAACGGCTTGAAAACATATGGCATGAATTGAGCCAGACTGTAAAAAACATACTCATCAAAATTGGGCTGGAATTGAATATTAAGGACACGCTATGAACCCACTAGCAAATTTACTATTTGAAGCGAATCTGTTAAAGCGCGTTCCGCGTTCAGGTTTTCATTTTCTCGGACAAGGCCATGAATCTGTTGCAGAACATTCATTTATGATAACGTTTATTGCCTATACAATGACTCAGCTTGAACCCCAAGCAGATGCTTTAAAACTGATCAGTATGTGTTTGCTTCATGATTTACCTGAAGCACGAACAGGCGATTTGAATTATGTTCATAAAAAATATGTGACGGCAGATGAAGACAAAGCATTACACCATATGTTAGAAAATATTCCGTTTAAATCAGACATCAGGGAACTGATTGATGAATTTAAACAAGGAGAAACAGTTGAATCGCGTCTTGCAAAAGATGCGGATCAACTTGCGTTTATTTTAGAGCTTAAAGCAAAAATAGATATGGGCATCAAAGGCCCTGAAACATGGGTACCCATTGTAATAAGCAGATTAACCACAGATACAGGGAAAAAACTTGCAGATGCTATCATGCAAACCCGTTGGGATGATTGGTGGCAACATGGATATACAGAAACATGATCAACACATGCTTGAACGAGCAGAAGCTCCTAAAAAATGGAACATACTCTGTATCAGTCAGCATTCGAACATTATTTCAGATTGCCTTACGCGTTTAAATTCACTACCTTTTGATCTATTAATTCTAAAGACTACTGAAGACGCTCAAAATTATTGTTTAGAATCCGCTCCTGATATGGTTATTTGTGATGCAGATTTACCTAATAATGTTAGCAGTATTGAAGCGTTTTGCAAATGGATTAAGATTAATCCAAAAACGCAAGATGTATGGTTTGTGTTGATATGTTCTGAAACAACAAGGAATAGTGTTGAATTTCAAACATGGGGGGTAGATGATTGTTTTTTTACACCCATTTTCCCGAATTCATTGATTATACGAATTCGACACTGGATTCGGTTTAAAACGCTATTAGACCAGTATAACGAATCTACAGCATCACTCAAGAACACACAAGATGCGTTGCTACGCTATAAAACAGCTTTTTCTCACAGGACTAAGGAGCTGTTCCATGAACGGAAAGTCTTAAATCAGTCTCTTAAAGAACTCACTGTGTTGATTTCCGATCGGATGAAAAAGCAAAAACAAATCAATCGATTGCACGAAATCAATAACCAAGTGTATCATGCTTTGGTGGATGTATTATATTCTATCATTGAATCCAAAAAGCAATACCATCAAGGTCATTCAAAAAAAGTATCTGAAATTTCAGCCTTTATCGCCCAAGAAATGAATCTGAGTAAATCAGAAATTGAAGATATCCGAATCGCAGGATTGCTCCATGAGATTGGTAAAATGACTATTCCAGATGAACTGACGGTAAAGCATCCAACACACTATTCTTATCAGGAAAAAATTCAATTTATGAGGCATCCAATCGTTGGTGCAGCCTTACTCAAAGATATTGTGCATTTTAAAAAAATTTCAACAATTATTGAGCATCTCCATGAAAACTATGCTGGAAATGGCATTCCTGACGGACTAAAAAAAGAAAAAATACCTATAGGTTCTCGGATTATTGCTGCAGTGAGTTGTTATGATAATCTTGTATATCGCACTCAAAACAGTTCTCTTGACATGGCATTTCAATTCATGGAAGATCATATCAATCAGGAATTTGACATTCAAGTTGTCAATTATTTATACAAATATGTATCGTTGCATCCTTTAACTGAGACAGATAGTACAGTTGCGTTACGGATTTACGAACTTAAACCGGGTATGATTCTTGCTTCAAGCATTTTTACATCCAACGGAGCAAAATTATTGCCAAAAAATTCAGTATTAACCCAAGAATCTATTCAAAAAATGCTTCGGCATTATGAATCTGAATACGTAGAAGAAATCGTATATATCAGGGGGTAAAAAATGAAATTTATAGGCTTCAAAGATTATGTAAAAGAAATTCTTAAAACAGCCGAATATAAAAAAGATATCAAAATTGATTGTGTTGTCGCTATTGCTCATGTGCTTCCCGGGTGTATGACTCAGGGAATTAATTTTGAAAATGCGCGAGATAATCTGATCGATGCTATTGAACTTTGGATTACAATAGGCCTAAGAGAAGGTGAAGATTTTCCTGTTATTAATGGCAAGAAACTTGTGACTTGTATTGAACAATTGGAACAAACAATTTCTTCTGTAAGTTATGCCTAAGATACCCGCTTGTTCAAGAAAAGAATTAATAAATAAACTTCGGAATATAGGTTTTTCAGGACCATTCAGCGGAGGTAAACACAGTTATATGAAGCAGAATAACTATAAACAAATTATTCCAAATCCGCATGGACAAAATATATCTTCTGAATTGATTAAAGAAATTCTTAAACAGGCTAAAATTTCTGAACATGACTGGCTTAATGCTTAAATTATAAAAACAATTCGTATAATACATCAGGAGGTAAAAATATATGGACATAGCTTCGATTATTGGTGTTATTTCTGGTACTGCATTAGTATGTTGGGGGATACTTTTGGGGAGTAGTCTATTGCTATTTTGGGATCTTCCATCAGTTGTTATTGTTATGGGTTGCAGTGTTGCTGCAGCACTGATACAGTTTCCGCTTGGTGACTTTCTCAAAGTCGGAACTGCGCTTGGCCGTGTTTTCAAATTTAAAACTGATAAACCGGAAGATTTGATTCAACAGTTGGTGACTATTGCAAACAAAGCGCGTCAAGGCGGCTTGCTTTCGATTGAAGCAGATATTAAAGAAACCAAAGATCCGTATTTGGCAAGTGCGTTGCAGATGACTGTTGATGGCGTTAAAACAGCAGATATTGCCTCAATAATGCAAAAAAAAATGGAAATGGTTAAAAAAGAACATAAAACCGGTGTTAGCGTCCTTGCTGGGATGGCAGCTTTTGGGCCAGCATTTGGAATGGTAGGAACATTGATCGGCCTTGTTCAAATGCTAGCCAATTTAGATGACCCATCCACAATTGGTCCAAGTATGGCTGTTGCCATGATCACTACGTTTTATGGTGCACTTTTGGCAAACTTATTTTTTATTCCTATGTCTGAGAAGCTCAAAAGTCGTAGCGACGAAGTACAGTCAAATATGAACCTGTTATATGAAGGGATCATTTGTATTCGTGATGGCGTGCATCCCCGATTAATGGAAGATAAACTAAAAGTATATCTATCAAGTCCATCAAAACCAGCTAAAGAAGGTAAATAGGAGGAACATATGGCAAAAAAAGAACAAGCACAGGAAGAAGAAAAACCACCCGAAAATCCGCCTCAACCACAAGAAGAATGACCGCCCCCCGGCGCTCCAGCGTGGATGTGCACTTTTAGTGATATGGTAACATTACTCTTTTGCCTGTTTGTATTGCTGTTTGCCATGAGTGCTACGCAGCAGGAATCATTTAAAGAATTGGTTCAATCGTTGCGCAGCGCACTTGGTGTTCAGGCGATTCCTGAATCTGGCACAAGAGAAGGCTTAATTGTTCGTCAGGATACTGAACAAAGTGAACCCAAAGATAATCCTATTGATGAACTCGGTGGCATGGTACAAAAAGAAATGGACTCAATAGCTTCGAATGTGAATGAATTGATCATGTTTAATAAACTCGGCGGAATGGTTAAAGTTTCTTCTAATAATCTTGGTGTTGTGATTACCATTTCAGATGTTGTTCTGTTCAATGTGGGTGAAACCAAATTAACCAGAGATGGTATAGCACTGATGAAAAAAATTGCAGATATTCTCAAGCAGTTTAAATACAATATCAAGATCATTGGACACACAGATAGTGCTGCAAACAAAGCAAGTCAAATTAATTCCAATTGGGAAGTATCGGTTTTAAGAGCGTGTGATGTAATCCATTTTTTATCCCAGCAAGGCATTGATCCTAAATTTTTATGTGCTGCCGGGTACGCTGAATATCAACCCATTGCCACAAATGACACTGAACGAGGCAGGGCGCAAAACCGTAGAGTCGAAGTTATTTATGAAAGAGAAACCATTTCAAATACCATTCGAGAATTTAACATGGATGGTTTTTTAGATTAATTGCGAAAAAAAAGGATCATCAACGCTGTTTTTAACAAATAGTTAATTTTTCCAAGCGATACCTGAGAGAATCCATGCTTACATCAAGCAGTTTTGCTGCTTTTGTTTTTGATCCATTCGCTTTTTGAATCGCAATTTTTATTAAAAGCGATTCAAATGCAATGAGTTCATCATTCAAATGAATGCCTTGGTCTGGAAAATTCACATGGATATGCGAAGACATATTATTTGGGGTTATATCAGACAAGCAATCGGGTAAAACGATATTTGACGTTTCCAGTGCAACGCTTTTTTCAATAATATTTTCAAGCTCCCTCACATTACCCGGAAACCGATACTTCATTAATAATTCCAAGGCATATGAAGAAATCTGTTTAAAATTTTTATTAAATTCTTTTGAATATTTATTTATAAAATATTTCACTAATAATGGAATATCTTCTATTCTTTCACGTAAAGGCGGAACATGAATTGAGATAACATTTAACCGGTAAAACAAATCTTCACGAAAAGTGCCTTCTTTGACTCGTTTTTCTAAATTTTGATTGGTTGCAGCAATAATCCGAACATCTACTTCAATATCTTTTGATCCACCAATTCTTCGAAATGTCTTTTGCTGAATCGCTCTGAGCAATTTCACCTGAAGAATTAAAGGCAATTCACCAATTTCATCTAAAAAGAGCGTTCCGCCTTTTGCCATTTCAAAAAGTCCGGGTTTATCCATTACTGAACCAGTAAATGATCCTTTCATGTATCCAAACATTTCACTTTCCAATAATTGCTCTGGAATTCCCCCACAATTAACGATCATTAAGGGATGCTCTTTTCGATTGCTTTGCTCATGAATCGCTTTCGCAACCAGCTCTTTACCTGTGCCGCTTTCACCTAAAATTAATACATTGGCTGAGACATTGGAAACCTTACGGATCATAGCATATACATTTAACATCGCCTGACTTCTTCCAATGATACACCCAAAACAATCCGCAGTTTTTATATCTTGAATAAATTGAGCATCATGTTGCTTTATTCCTTTTTTTTCCAGTGCATCTCTGACAATTTTTTTTAAATCTTCAATATCAAAATTTTTTTCAATATAATCATACGCACCTTCTTTCATAGAAGTTAGCGCTGTATCTCCTGAAGCATAGGCGGTAATCACAATAATCATGGTTTCTGGAGAAATTTCTTTTATTTTTTTTATCAGGTCAATGCCATCAATTTTAGGCATTTTTAAATCTGTAATGACAAGATCAAAGCGATTTTTTTGAAAATACTTGATTGCTTCATTGCCATCAGCAGCACTTGTAACCTGATAGCCTTCCTGAGTTAAAAAAATATCTAAAAACTCGCGCATTCCTTTATCATCATCTACAACAAGAATATCAGCCATTATCATCCTCTTTGTTTCTATTCATTCATTTCATATTGTGCAGGAAAACGAACTCGACATAACGTGCCTTTGTGCAAAACACTTTCTAAATGGATACTTCCATGATGACTTTGAGCAATCCGGTTTACAATCGCTAAACCTAGACCTGTTCCTGTTTCTTTCGTAGTATAAAAGGGATAAAATACTTTGTGTAATGTTGCTTCAGTCATACCACATCCTGTATCTGAAATACAGAGTTCAATGTTGGCTTCGTCAACAACCGTTTTTGATTCAAACGTCAATATCCCACCATCAGGCATGGCTTGAACTGCATTTAAAACAACATTATATAGCAATTGATATATCTCATTCGGATTTCCATAGATTGGCAACTCTGTATCTGTCCGTTTAATCACCTGAATACCGCGTTTCCAATCTTCAGAATGAGCAATTGATTCGATGACTTCATTGATTATTTCACTTAAATTGATGATTTTTTTTTGATTTTTTAATGGACGTGAAAGAAGTAAAAAATTTTTTACAAGATGCTCAAGCTGGTCTCTACCCCTCAGAATAATTTGAATTAAACGTGCA
>PDZT01000175.1 GCA_002753105.1 Deltaproteobacteria bacterium YD0425bin50
TCTATCTCGTTATTTATATTATAACAATTTACAAAAATATGGAGACTCACATGAGACGGTTTCATTCTTATGGTCCTATAGATGGTTCTGAGCATTTTTGTGTTCAGCGTCAGGATTTAATCAAGCGATGTATGCATCAACTCGTCGGAAATCCTGAAAAAGGCGGTCATTTTTTTACAATATGGGCGCCTCGACAAACCGGTAAAACATGGCTCATGCGACAGGTAAAGGCTCAGATTCAACAGCACTATGGAGATAAATTTATTATTGGAACGATGTCCATGCAGGGGACGGTGATAAATAAAACTGCCCCTGAGGACTTACTTTTAAGTAAGATTCCCCATTTATTTTGGGAAACTTTTGCACAAGAAATCGATGTTCCTGATACATGGGAAGATCTAAAGGATATATTCTCATGGAAGAAAGGACTTTTTAATCTTCCACTTATCTTATTTATTGACGAATTTGATTCTCTGCCTCCGAAAATTATTGACCGACTGGTAACCTTATTCAGAGATATGTACTTAAAACGGGAAAGTTATCTGTTACATGGGCTTGCGCTAATTGGAGTTCGAGCTGTTTTAGGTGTGGATAGTGATCGCGGGTCGCCATTTAATATTCAGAGATCATTACATGTGCCCAATTTTACAAAAGCAGAAGTCATAGATTTATATCAGCAATATCAGCATGAAAGCGGTCAGGTAATTGAACCTGTAGTTGTTGAAAGCGTGTATGATACGACTCGGGGACAGCCCGGGCTGGTATGCTGGTTTGGGGAATTACTAACCGAAACCTATAATCCGGGTTTGGCAGAATTGATCACCATGGCGGTATGGCAAAGAGTGTTTCATCGTGCCTTGACTATGGAATGGAA
The DNA here is from genome assembly GCA_002753105.1 of Deltaproteobacteria bacterium YD0425bin50. Lineage (GTDB taxonomy): Bacteria > Desulfobacterota > Desulfobacteria > Desulfobacterales > YD0425bin50 > YD0425bin50. The sequence goes on from PDZT01000175.1 coordinate 875, forward strand.
CAACACGGTTTTAAATCTGATTAAGAAAGCTAAGTCCCCAGATTATAATGAATATGTCATAGCGCTTTTTTCTCAAGCGGATATTCCGTTTCAAATCGATATGGAATGGTGTAGTTATTTGTATTTCCATGGAATTATTGATGCTAAAATTCAGATGAAAGCAAATGGCGAAGAAGAATCCGTTTGTATTTTTTCTTCACCTTTTGTTCAACGAAGGCTTTATCATTCGTTAACGTCAGATATTGTGGGTGATCGTCTTCCTATTTTAGTATTAGACCCTTTAGATGATTTGTCTGATGTGTTTAACTCACAAGAACTCAATATACCGGCACTTATAGATCGTTATAAAAGCTATTTAAAACGATTAAAAGCCAAAGGATTGAATCCATGGAAAGAACAGCCTCGACGGTCTGATATGCACATTACCGAAGCTGTCGGACATTTTCATCTGTATGCATGGCTTCACCATGCCATTGGAAGACGATGTGTGATTAGCCCTGAATTCCCCACAGGTAACGGCAAAGTGGATTTACATATTCATTGTCAAGGTAAACGAGGAATTATTGAGGTCAAAAGCTTTACGGATTTGGCACAGCTTCAGGAGTCTATTGCACAAGCTTCAGTATATGCAAAACAAATGGGACTTACAACGGTCACCATTGCTATGTTTACGCCTGTTGAAGATGAAACGGTGTTAGCGAAACTTTCCCGAGAGGTTATTTGTGATACGGTTAGAGTTATTGTTGTGGCTATTGGATGGTATTGATTGTCTTGAACTATGATTCGTCTAATTTTTATGATTACCCTGATATCATAAAAATCAACGGAATCACACGAATCAAAGTTCAGACAAATTAATTAGCAGAATTATACATGCTGAGAACGATATTCTTCAGCAGATTTTTGTTTTTTACTGCTTGCTTTTTTAATGATATCCATGATTTCAAGAAGTGTACGCGGCTTATCTTCTTTTTTATAGAGTTCTAATGTAGTATTTATGGCATCTGCGAAAATTGCTCTGCCTAATGGCGTTCGGGTGATTACCGTTGTCCAGCCTTCTTCAGCGCCTATACCTCCGAAAGATATATCAGCATATTCTGCGGAATAATCCTTGCAAAAATGGCAGGCATATCGTTTCATAAAATCCAGTCTGGCTAAGTCAATGGTTTTGACATCACCATGCGTTAAATGAATCATCAACTGTTGTTTTACATTGACTTTTTTGATGTCACTCCACTTAAAGTTGCCGAGTTCGCTCAATTTATCCCGTTCAGCATCACCAAACGTAAAATTTCCAGAACAAAACAGCCCAAACCGATATTTGATCACATCTGACGGCACGATCCCCAGCACTTCCATGCGCCTTAATGCTTTGATCTGACAAGGTGTTCCTACCATGGCCACACGGCGCAAGCCTTTTTGCAGCATAGGCCGGAATTCCTGCACAGAAGGTGCAAATGTTGAATAATCATGACTAAAATGTTTCATGCCATGAGAAGTTTCAAAGTGAAATCCGGCTGCATCAATGAGTTCATCCCGTGTTACTGCAAGACAGGGTTCACGGTTAAACGGACCAGCCTGACGGGCAACAATCGCACCATCAATATGTCCGCGTTCTAACAAGTGCATTAACAGACCAGTAACAACGCCGCCGTCTGTAGCCTTTGTCCGAGTAAATCCATCGGTTGCTCTGGCAATATGCGTTTCAAGAACATTTCCAATAGGCGGTTTCCAGCCGATTTTTTTCTTGGTTTCTTGTTCAAGTTCATCAATTTCAGGACAAATCGAATAACATAAGCCGCATTCAATACATTTGTTTTGATCAGCAAACCGAGGTAAGCCATGTTCATCGATTTCTAATGCACCATAATTGATTGCTGTGCAAAACGTTACACAGCCTCCGCAATGATGACAAAGGCCTTTTTTTTGAACTTCTTCAATTAGGTGAATAAATGATTTCATGACGCCTCCTAAACGACTGGCCGTGGGTATAACCCAGCCCGCTGAACAATCTCTGGAACCTTTTCTTCCCATTCGATTGCCATGATATGAAACCCTCTGACGCCTTCAACCTGTTTAAGCCTTTCAATGGATTCAATACAAATATTAATGCCTTCATCTGCCTGTTTATCTTTTGGCGTTCCAGAAAGCCGTTTCACCACTTCATCAGGTACATCCATACCCGGAACGCGATTCTTCATATATTTTGCCATACCTGCTGACTTCATAGGCGTTAAACCGGCAAGAATATAGACTTTTTCATGAAGCCCGCGATCGCGAACCCGTTTCATCCATTCTTCAAAACGGTCTAAATTATAAATACATTGGGTTTGAATAAATTCGGCACCTGCTGCAATTTTTTTCGCAAGTCGTGGAACCCTAATTTCAAACGGATCAGCAAACGGATTGGCTGCCGCACCAACAAACATTCGAGGCGGCCGTTTGATTTCCTCACCACCGATAAATTTTCCTTCGTCGCGCATTCGTCGAACCACCTGCAACAGTTGCATCGAATCCAAATCATGCACATTTTGTCCAGTGGCGCAATCTCCAAAACTCTGATGATCTCCAGATAAACATAAAATATTGAAAATATCAAACGATGCAGCACCAAGAATATCGCTTTGCAGAGCAATACGGTTCCGGTCACGCGTTACCATTTGAAGTACAGGTTCAAGCCCCATTAATTTCAACCGAATACACGATGCTAAACTGCATAACCGTGTTACAGATGTCTGATTATCTGTGATGTTAATCGCATCCACATACTCTTTGATCATAGTTCCTTTTTTGATGATGCCTTCTGGATCGCTGCCTCGAGGTGGGCCGCATTCAGAAGTTACTGCCAATTGACCAGAAGCAAGAATTTTTTCAAGTTTACTCGGAGTTTTCACATTCATACCATCACATCCTCCCTGACAACTTTACGAGGGCCGCCTGCCCGATCTGTTGACCAATCTTTTATAGGGATTAATGTTTCATATTCATTCAAACGATTTAAAGCGGTTAAGCGATCAATAATCAACTGCCATGCGCAATCTAAATCTTTGCTGATTTCACATTTACCTTTTGTTGAACCTCCGCAAGGTCCGTTCATGAGGCGTTTAGCACAGCGTGCTATTGGACAGATTCCAGCAGTCATCCCCAAAATACAGTTTCCACAGGCCTGACATTTTTCAGTCCAAACACCGGGCTTTTCTGTGGCACCAAGAAAGGTTGTATTAATGCCGGGCATAAGTGGTTTTGTAGAAAATTTTTCAGCAGTAAACTGAACACCAATACCGCAAGCCATGCTCACAATCGCATCTGCCCATTCAATGCGTTCTGTAACTGATTCAAAAAATTCATGTTCGCACTGGCGTTCAATGCCTGAATCTTGAATGTCTATATCCACATTTTCCTGTTTCGCCTTCATTCTTAACATGGATGCCATGACTTCTGCTTCCTTGTTTCCTCCAGCATGACACACAGCAACACAGGTATTACAGCCAAATACAAGGACTTTTTTATAGCCCTGAATCATTGCCCATACTTCATCAATTGATTTTTGTTTGCCAACAATCATGAGATTTAATCCTTTCCAGAACTTCTGCGCATGGCCATACGAATAGGCGATGGTCCCAATTTCATAATTTTTTCTGTAAATTGGTTACAGATATCAGCCCATACTGGCCCCATTGCTGCAGATAGGTTAAACATTTGCAATCGTTCAGGATCAATATTTACTTGAGGTAAGAGGGTTTTTAAATACTGAATTCGTCTTTTTGCGTGAGTATTTCCTTCCAGGAAATGGCATTGACCTTCAAGTCAGCCGGCACAGAATACGCCGTCAACCCCTTGTTCAAATGCCCTTAGCACATATATATAATCCAATTTACCTGTGCATGGAAGCCGTATGATTTTTACATTGGGGGCATAGGATAACCTCATGACGCCTGCTAAATCCGCTGCTGCAAATGCACAATAATGACATGCAAACGCTAAAATATCGGGTTCCCAATCTCGGGGTATCTTCTTAGGTTCTTCCACAGGCGCCTCCTTACAATTAGGGTAACCATTCACACTCCTCCCCCCAGCGGGGGGAGGACGGGTGGGGGGGATACATGGCTACAATGAGGAATTTCCCTCCCCGGAGTGAATGCTTACCAATTAGGAATTAGTTCAGACCTGCGCACGCATCTATCATGGCAAGTATCTGATCATCTTTAAAGTTATTGACTTGAAATGCTTTGGCTGGACAAATAGCGGCACATAGCCCGCATCCCATACATTTCACTTCATTATGGCAGACTTTGCCTGTTTCATCAATATACGGTGAATCAAACGGACATATCCGCACACAGGACAGGCATGACATACATATTTGCTTATTATGTTTGGAAATAATACCTGACGCAGACAGTTTATCATGAGATAACACTACGCCTGCACGTCCAGAAGCGGCTAATGCTTGCGAAATCGTTTCATCCAAATTTTTCGGCGCATGAGCCAAACCACACAGAAAAACGCCTTCAAATGGAAAATCCACAGGCCGTAATTTCACATGAGCTTCTAAGAAAAATCCATCTAAATTACGGGTCAGTTTATACAGTTTGCTTATTTTTTCCATCGATGGATGAGGTCGTAAGCCTGTTGATAGCACCACATAATCTGCTGTCATTTCAATTTCCCGATTCAGCATATAATCAAAGAGCTTCAGTTTCGGTTTTGCAGATTCAATATCAATTTCCGGCTTCTTATCGACTTCAAATCGAATAAACCGAACGCCTAAGTCTCTGGCTTTTTTATAGTAATCTTCTCGCAAACCATAAGTGCGAATATCCCGATACAAGATGGTTACATGAGCATCCGGGCTCTTTTCTTTAATCATAATCGCATTTTTGATCGCATCCTGACAGCATACGCGTGAGCAGTAATTGAACGACTCTTCCCGTGATCCTACGCATTGAATCATCACATAATGTGCGCCGGATTCCGGAGCGGTTTTTTCTAATCGTTTTTCAAGTTCGCGCTGTACAATAATCCGATTATGCTTACCATATGAAAACTCACCGGGCTTGTATTCTTCTCCGCCCACTGCAATCACAATAACCCCATGATCAATGTCAGTTTGATTGGATAACTGGGTTTTAAAATTTCCAACAAACCCATCTGTTTTTTTAACTTCTACACCCTTATATACACTAATTTTCGGATGATGTTCTACCGCATCAATGGTTTTTTCTAAAAAAGACTGAACATCGCTTTGATCAAGCGTTCGGTACAGTTTATTGACAAGGCCTCCCAACTGCTTTTCTTTTTCTACCAAATGTACGGAAAACCCCTGATCTGCAATAGATAATGCTGCGGTCATTCCAGCAATACCGCCGCCAATAACTAATGCACTTGGCGTAACATTAAACGAAGCGGTATGTACTGGTTCAAAATATCTTGCTTTGGCAATAACCATGTTAACGATCTTAATGGCTTTTTCGGTAGCTTTTTCGTTCTGGCCCATATGACACCATGAACACTGCTCACGAATATCCGCCAATTCAAACAGGTATTTATTTAAGCCTGCATCCCGAATGGTTTCCTGAAATAAGGGTTGATGGGTTCGCGGAGTACACGAAGCCACAATAACGCGATTGAGATTTTTTTCTTTGACGATTTGTTTAATTTTTTCCTGACCGTCTTGAGCACAGGCATACAGCATGTTTTCTGCATGAACAACATTTTTCATCTCTTTAGCAGCAGACACCACTTGATCAATATGAACGGTCTGGGCAATATTAATCCCGCAATGACAGACAAATACACCGATTCTTGCTTCCTGACCAGATACATCGGTTTCTGGAGGCAAGGGCTTAACAGAAACCTCTGTACCTCGTGCAGACGACAACATAGACATGGTTTTTCCTGCGACAGCACTGCCTTGAGTAACCGTTTCAGGAATATCTTTTGGGCCTTGAAATGTACCGGTTACAAAGATTCCGGGCTGTGATGTTTCAATTGGCGTAAACTGCTCAGTTTTGGCAAAACCATGCGTATTGAGTTCAATGCCAAATTGTTCTGCAAACGCCTTAACATCTTCATGGGGTTCAAATCCAATGGAGAGTATCACCATATCGAATATTTCATCCATAAATTGACCATTTTCAAGGCTATACCGCAATATTAAATTTCCAGTTCTCGCCTGTTCATGTACGGATGAAACCATGGATCGAATATAGCGAACGCCATATTGATTTTTAGCACGATCTACATATTTATCAAAATCTTTACCAAAAGCGCGCATGTCCATATAAAAAATGGTTGGATGAATATGATTATCATGTTCTTTGGCAATCACCGCTTGTTTGGTTGCATACATACAGCAAACCGATGAGCACCATGGATTTGCCCGATGCGGATCACGAGAACCAACACACTGAATCCATGCCACTTTGACCGGATGCTTTTCATCCAATGGACGTTTAATGGTTCCCATATATGGCCCGGAAGCAGAAAGTATCCGTTCAAACTGAAGAGACGTAATCACGTTTTTAAAACGACCGAATCCCAATTCCTGACGTTTTATCGGATTGTATCTGGCTAATCCCGGGCTTAAAATGATTGCACCCACATGAAGTTCATAATTCTTTTCGGTATCATCAAAATTAATGGCTTTGGATGTACAGAACTTTTCACACGCCCGGCACCGGCCGCGCTGAAAAAATAAACAATTGTCTTTATCAATGACCCTTGTGTTCGGAACCGCCTGAGCAAACAACGAATAAATCGCCTTTCGTGTGGTTAATCCCTGCTCAAAAACACTTGTAACCAATTTCGGACATTTTTTTTCACAAATACCACACCCTGTGCATTTATCCGGGTCAACAAATCGAGGTGCCTGACGAATTTTCACATGATAATTTCCGGGTTCCCCTTCAACAGAAACCACTTCAGCCAATGTATGAACGTCAATATTGGCATGTCTGCCCAATTCCACCATTTTGGGAGAAATCATGCACATGGAACAATCCCCTGTGGGAAATGTTTTATCCAGCATGACCATCGTGCCGCCAATAGAAGAATCTCTTTGAACCATATGGACTTTAAACCCACTATCCCCCAAATCCAAAGCTGCCTGCATACCTCCAATACCGCCACCAACAATCAGCGCAGCACCTTTAGTGATTTTCGATTTTCGATTTTCGATTTTCGATTCTTGAATTTCGAGTTGTTGATTTACATTTGCAGTTATATCCATTCGAGCTCCTTCAACAGATTAGAAGCATTGATAAAATGTCGATTAATCTGCATGTCTTGCATAGAAAATCCCATTGCAAGCCCTAATAATTCTGTAATAAAAAATATCGGAAGCCGTTTTTCAATACCATTTTTTTGACAAAACGCATCTTGATATGTATCCATGTTCATGTGACACATGGGACACGTAACTACCATAGCATTCGCGCCTCTGTCATCAGCATCCCGCATTATTTTTGCCATGAGATTAAAGGCAGTTTCCGGATCATTCAAAACCGCTGATGCGCCGCAACATGCGGTTTTTAAATTCCAGTCCAATGGATCAGCACCAAGCGATCGTATAATGGTTTCCATATACTGCGGATTTTCAATATCATCAGTAATAGTGACAGGGTAGGGGAATCGAGTCAACATACACCCATAATAACAT
>PDZT01000176.1 GCA_002753105.1 Deltaproteobacteria bacterium YD0425bin50
GGATAATTCCGCCGTCCGGCATAGCCTGTATTGCATTGATGACAAGATTGCTTATAGCCTGATTCATTTGACCCGTATCTACAGAAACGATCCATAAATTCTCAGGAAATATAAATTCACACCGAACCTTAGAACCTCTTGTAACAAATAAAGCAGATTCTTTAAGAACTTCTCTGAGATCAGCTTCTTTTTTAATCGGCGCTCCACCCTTAGCAAAAGTAAGAAGCTGTTGAGTTAATTTTTGCGCTTGTTTTGTTCCGGTTTCAACATCATTGAGTACTTCCCAAAGGTCATTCTGCTGATTCATTTTGGACAGGGCGTAAGAAATATTTCCTGAAATAACTCCTAACATATTGTTGAAATCGTGAGCAATGCCTCCGGCTAATAGCCCAATAGATTCCAGTTTATGAGCTTGCCGAAGTTCATTTTCAATTAAAATCCTCTGAGTGATATCACGAAATACAAGTACTACGCCAATAATTTGTCCATCCCGATTTCGAATAGGCGCGCCACTATCGGCAATAATACGTTCAGAACCATCACGCGCCACAAGAATCGTATTGTTGGCAAGTTCAGCAATAGTTCCTATTTTGATCACTTTTTCAATTGGATTTTCACATATCTGACGTGTAATTTCATTTATAATATGGAACACTTCACTAATGTGCTTTCCCTCAGCATCATCCTGACGCCATCCCGTTAATGATTCTGCAACCGTGTTCACAAGAACAATTCGACTATGGCTATCAGTAGTGATAACGCCGTCGCCAATGGAACATAGAGTTACCATCAAGCGCTCTTTTTCATTTCTTAGAGCCTCTTCCGCCTGTTTACTTTCGGTGATATCACTATGGGTTCCGCACATACGAACGGGTTTTCCTTTGTCATCACATTTTACTACCCTTCCTTGGTCAAGTATCCATTTACATTGTCCATTTTTACAGAGCATACGATACTCTATTTTATGCATCCGTGTGCGGTGTTCCAAATGATTCTGTATGGATTGCCAAGCCATCTCGCGATCATCTGGATGAATCAAATCCGTCCATTGTTTGACGTTGAATTGAATCTCTTCAAGCGTATATCCTATCATATTCGCCCATTGATCATTCCGATATACTTCACCTGTTTGGATTTTCCAATCCCAGAATCCCAATTGACTGCCATCAAGTACCAATTTCAAACGCTCTTCAGATTCAAGCAGCGCCTCTGCCGACTGCATGCGCATATCCATTAACAGATTCACTCCAGTAACCAGATCACGCCACACTCCTTGAAATGCTTCTCCATTACCATGAACGTTCAATTGACCTTCACTGACCTTCTGTATCATTGCGTTTGTCTCATTCATAATGGCATTTAATGTATGAATCATCATTCTCATAGCATTCATCAGTTGGTCGTTTTCAGAACGTTCCTTAACATGGATTGATATATTTCCAGCCACGATTTCATTGCTGATGCGAGTCGTTTCATGAGTTGTCTGAATTAAAACATTCAGACTTTCTACGATTCTATTAAATTCCCCAGTATAGCGTTTCGTAATACTATTGGGTATATCCCCAGTAGATAGACGACTGATACAGGTTACTGTTGTCATGATCGGAAGAATAATCACTCGTTCCACAAAGAAATGAAGCACTAAGAATAGGATAATATTTACAATCAGAAGTGCTCCGATCATTGAATTGAGTGAACGACTCAGTTGGGATTCCATAAAAATAGGCGTCAGATATACTTCAACTTTTCCAAGCTTAGACTCTTTGTCAACGATATCCCTCTCAGATTTGATAAAATTTTCCTGAATATTCAGTTTATCAGTCTTTATAATTTGCCAGTCATGATTACGTTTCATTCCTAAAAACAGTTTATTAAATTCATCGGTTATAATTACAGCCCATATTTGTCTGTTCATACCTGAGATGATAATATCCTCAGTTGTTTTTTTATCCATACTCCATACAGGCATTCTCAACGCTCCTGAGAGCCATTCAGAAATCGAATCAGCCGATTGTTTCAGTTCATATGTCATTTCAGTTTGTATCGTCAGATAATAATACGCCATATAACCAGAAAAAACGAGTGTATTGGCTATAAGGACAAAAAGACTAAATACCACGCGGAGGGTTATTTTTTTCATTGGCTGTTACTATTGAGAATTATTTTGTATAGTTATCAATAATGGCTTGTAATGCTCCATCTTCTTTCATCTGTTTTACAACTTGATCAAACTTTGGAAGAATCTTTGTGAAAGGAGATTTTTTTCCGATGACCAAGTGGAATGGAATTGCTGGTACGATAGAGGGTAATTCGGTAATCTGATTTTTCAATCCGAGTTCTTTAAGATAGTATTTGCCTATAATCATTGGGATAATATTGATATCCCCTCTTCCTTTTGCAATTAATTCAAATACCTTGGATGGTTCTGAAACCAGATGGATATCAAAGTTTTTATCCACCAGATTTGCCTTAGCCCATCCGTTTCCGATATAATCAACGAAATGAAAAGATCTGAGTTCTTCAAGAGTTTTCGCTTTTTTTATCTGTTCAAGTTTGGGGTTTGAGGAGTTTATATATATCCTCCATTCAAGTTCCATGAGTACCTCATTGCTATGTTCAGACCATTCTTTGCGCAAGGGGCCGTTACTGATAAGTGCGTCAAGCACTCCCTCTCTGACCAGATGCTGTGCTCTTTCCCAAGGAAATATAGAATAAGACACTGAAATACCCATCCGTTTTTGTATTGCTTCATTAACAATATCAATAAGTATCCCTTTGTACTGTCCATTTTCCTGCCAATCAAAAGGTTTCCATGCTTCAGAAACACCGAATTTCATCACATCATCTGCGAAAGCTGGAATTATTGAACTTACCATCATCATAATAGCAAGGATAATAAACCACTTGTTCATCATCTTACTCTCCTCAAGTTTACTTGCTTTAGCAAGGTTTAGAACTGATAAGTTGTGATAGAAAGAATTGATCTGCGATTTAGCCAGTTAATGATATGTAGTAATTCATCTCATAGTGAGAAAAAATTAACAATATAAATTTCCATCTTCCAGCTACAGATTTTCAGATGTTTGATTTTCGATTTTCGATTTGAAATTTCCAAAAAACATTGGATCATGCATAACCCAGCATTTACAGCCTAATTTAATTCCCGATGCCTCTAATATTTTGAAATGTTTTGTATTCTTGGGTTTCTTTTATGAGTGCGCCCTGATTATCTTCATAAAGAAGTGTCGCCATAACCATCGCTTTATGAACATCTAACCCGGCAACTCGATAGCATCCACTTTCACTTTCTATGTTAAATTGATTTCAAGTTTTTCTGCAATAAAACTCAACATCTTATGCGCATTGTCCATATCCAATGCATCGAGGTGATACAGCAACTTTGCGAATTCATTTTTAACGGCTGTATAATTTGAAAGGTGTTCCTTTAAAAGTTCTAAATAGTCCATCGCTTTGAAATAATCCAATTCTATTGAACTTGCAAAATTTTTAATAAGTGGAGCGACAACGTCGATGTCAATAAATTGATCGGCATCTTTCGAGTTATTCTGTGTATCTGCCTTATCCGTTTCTTTTTCATTTAAGACTGAATTCCTGATGGATTTAACGATTTCATCGATACATCGTTTATATACTTCATATAAAGCATCTGATGGCGTCCGTTCCTGTTTCAAGCTATTATCAAGTGCTATGGCGGCATCGAATAAGGCATGCGCTCCGATATTTCCACTTATTCCTTTAATGGTATGAACAAGCTCCTCGGCTTTTTTAAAATTCTTCTGTTCGAGAAGGATATATAATTCTTCAGCGTTATGACGGTAACTATTATAAAAATTTTTGAGCAACTTGCAATAAAGCTCATGGTTGTTGAGAATTCTCTTTAAACCGTCTGCGATATTAAGACCTGGCAGATGATCGGGCAAAATGCGATCGAATTCTTTTTTTTCAATATCCAGATAATTTTCTATCTGGGTGTCAATCTCACCAGGAGAGTTTGAAATGACAATCCATTTTTGCAGCGTCTTAAAAAACTGGAATGGATCGATTGGTTTGGAAACGTAATCATCCATACCTGCAGAAATACACTTTTCTCTTTCACCTGCCATAGCATGGGCTGTCATGGCGATAACTGGCAGCCGTTCTAAAACACGCAGTTTGTTTGGAAGCAAAAAACAGGTACCCTCCTGTAATTCCATTTGTCTGATGTTCTGGGTTGCCTGATAGCCATCCATTTCAGGCATTTGAATATCCATTAACACCAAATCGAATTTCTTTTGGGCTAAACTATTTAATGCCTTCTGACCATTGTCCGCAATAGTTACCCTGATACCCATCTGTTCCATCAATTCTCTAGCCACCTCTTGATTTATGGAATTGTCTTCCACTAGGAGTATCTCAGTTCCTTTAAAACTATTTTGGCCATCTGCAGGTACAGGAAATAGATCACTTTCTTCTCCATAGGTGTTTATTTTTAAATCCAGGTTAACACCGCAAACTTCCATTATTGAATTAAACAGCAAAGAAGGACTTAGCGGTTTGACCAGAAAATCATTGATATCCATATCTTCAGCGGCCTGATTGACTTCTTCACGGCTATATGCTGTAATCATAAGAAAGGATGATGTATGGGGTAGGCCAAGTTTTTTCATCTGACGGCATGTCTCGATACCGTCCATTTCAGGCATTTTCCAATCTATGAATGCAATTCGATAGGGTTTTTGGACATAAGCGGCGCTTTTAATTAAATTGATGGCTTCTTGACCTGAGCAGGCCAAATCAACCAAAAAAGAAAAAGATTGCAGTGTCTTTTGCATAAATTGACGATGGGCATCATTATCATCAACAACGAGAATCCTTAAATTTTGCAGATTTTCAGGTATCACACATGATGATTTAGCCTGTATTTTACCGCGGCCAAACCAGGCCGTAAATGAAAAAATGCTCCCTTGACCAAGCTCACTTTCAACCGATATATCTCCTCCCATCATCTGAGTCAATCGCTTGCAGATCATGAGTCCAAGTCCTGTGCCGCCATATTTTCGGGTTGTTGAAGTATCAGCCTGCGAAAAGGGCTTAAACAAATTGCTGATTTGATCTTTTGTCAGTCCAATTCCTGTATCTCTTATTGAGAATTCAAGTTTTACGCTTTCTTTAGTCTCTTCTTTAAGCTCTACGGATATTTCTATTTCGCCCTTTTGGGTAAATTTTACCGCATTGTTAGCCAAATTTGTGATGATCTGTCCTAAGCGCAAAGGGTCTCCGACAAGAGCAGTAGGAACGTCGCTAGTATTGATGATCAGTTCAATCTCTTTTTTATCAATTGCAGTTATCAGGAGATTGACTATGTTTGCAAAAACATCTTCCATATTAAAATCAATGGATTCCATGACCAATTTATTGGCTTCGACTTTCGAAAAATCCAAAATATCGTTGATAATTCCTAAAAGCGTCGTTGCGGAAGATTGAATCTTTTTCAAATAATCGCGTTGCTTACTGGTGAGTTCAGTCCTGAGTGCCAAATGGCTAATGCCAATAATGGCATTCATGGGTGTGCGAATTTCATGGCTCATATTAGCCAGAAAATGGCTCTTGGTCTGATTGGCTTCTTCGGCTTCTTTGCGTGCGCGTTTCAATTGGCTATAATATGCTTCCAGCCGCTCCATCATATAATTGAAGTCAATCGCCATATATTCAAGCTCATCGAGGTGAGTCAAAATCGACATTTCTTTTGGAATTTCAATACGAATATTCAGATTGCCTTCACTGCTTGCAACTTCCCGCAGCGCAAGCATCAACTGGTTCAATTTGTCAAATACCCGCCTTTTTAAAAGAATAAAAAGAAAAATGGAAATCAATGTGGATATAAAAAAAGGCAACAGATTTCTTAAAAGCAGCTGTTGACGCTGCTCAACAAATGGCTGATTATCCAAGGCGATCACTAAGTTAGCCACTTTTGAACCGGTATAATCATTAATAACATGAATGTTTAATAAAAATGTCTTGTCATCAATCAACAAAGTTTTATCCTTTGGAAAAGGAATATTGAAGCGATCTATATTGGATATAATATGGTGCCCAGCATTATCATAATAGATGACATTGGCACCAGAAATCTGTTTAATGCTGTCAATCAGATCATGTTTGTAATTGATCAGTTTAATTAAAACAACATATCCGTAAATGCCTCCGGTATCGTCTAATATCTGGATGACTGATTTTATTGCTAATAAATGCTCATATTGATCGAGTCTTTTTTGGTCCCAGAAAGAAATCGGGATAAGAGAAGGATGCACAATTTCGATACCGGTTCTTTCTCGTGGATCAGCAATAAGCTTTTGATAGTCCTGTAATTTTTGAGCAGCTTCAAAAGAGAGGTTTGTAGTTAATAAATTCTTATCTTCATTGAAAAAATAAATCAAATCGACATCATACATTGTGGCAAGGGTCTTCAGGATAATATTGATCGCGGCGATCTTGTCAAAATCCAGCAAGTCAGAAAAAATTTTATTTTTCTCACGTACAATTCTTGAAATAATACTATAAATAGCCTGATAATTATTATGGATAGATATCGCTATGTTGAGTTTGGCTTCCAGTGCACTTTCGATTTGATGATTGATGTTGTGATATTCTTTAATTGTCGAAAATATGGCGGTAGCAATAATGGCAAAAATCAGCAAACCAAAAAGCATGATGATTTGACGGATGATTTTCTTTTTAGGTTCGCTGTTTTTTGATAATGACATTTTCTTTTCAGCAAGCCGCATTATTTTCCAACAGGTAACAGCAAGCCATCCACCTTTTTGGGATCACGATTTTCAACCGGATAGTTTTCACTGCGCCACCGCTCTACCCCACCTTTTAAAGTACCCAGTACATTATACCCCTGTTTAATTAAAAACCTTGCTGCAGTTGGAGATTGTTTCATAGCCCAGTCTGTTGTGATGATCTTTTTATTTTTTGGTATTTTGGTATATTGATCAGCGAGAAAAACCAAAGGACAAAAAGCTGAATTCTTGATAAAATGAGTGTCTTTTTCAAAGTCAAGTGGTCTTACATCCAAAATATAAATATCTTTCTGGTCAACGCAAGGAAGCATTTCTGAAGGAGAAATCTTGTTAACCTGAATATTTTGCCATTCATCATCAATCGTCATAGGATAGTTGTATTGACGCCATTCAGGAATCCCGCCATTAAATGCAAATACGTGATGATAGCCTCTTTGAACTGCAATACTTGCAGCACGTTCACTGTACGGTCATCTGGTTCCCATGCAATAGAAAACGATTGGCGTTGTCATATCCTTTGGGAGCATATCCGTATTTTTAATATGAATAATCGGAATATTGATCGATCCGGTGATATGTTGCATGTCGTATTCAATTTTACTTAAGACATGAATAACAATCCCTTTTTTTTCATCAATCATACTTTTTACTTCAGGAGCCGTGATTTCCTTGTATTCGATTGTTTGCGCGAAGGTAACCGCTACTGAAAATATTAAAAAAAATAAACATTCTAAACATCTACCTGTTTTTGTAAACATAAAGGCTCCTTAAATATTATGTTATTGCGTATTTCATAACAAAAACTATTACAAATGGGTAATACTGTGTCAACAATTTTCTCTATATCTTCCGATGCTCTTCAAAAAATCAAAAATAAGAAATCTGTTTTAACAAGCGAACGTTTTGTAACAACCTGATTATTTGGCAACAAGAAACAGCTCCTCTATTATGTGTAATTCAAAACTATCATCTATTATTATGATGCTTGACAAAAATGGTATCACTCTCTATATTTTCAAAAAAGTATTC
Source organism: Deltaproteobacteria bacterium YD0425bin50 (assembly GCA_002753105.1). Taxonomy (GTDB): domain Bacteria; phylum Desulfobacterota; class Desulfobacteria; order Desulfobacterales; family YD0425bin50; genus YD0425bin50. The sequence goes on from PDZT01000176.1 coordinate 7,836, forward strand.
TACCCTCATTTCAATAAACCGTTCAAAAGCCCTAAAATGAAGGTTCGTTATGGTTAAGCCTAAATTTAAGATTCTTATTGTTGATGATACGCCGATGAATATTCAGATGGTTGCAAACGTATTAAAAGACAAAGGGTATCAGATCGCTTTTGTTCAAAACGGAAAGGCAGCGATAGATCGTATTAAAACAACTGAATTTGATCTCATTCTGCTTGATGTCATGATGCCCGAAATGAATGGATTTCAGGTTTCCCAAAAACTGAAAGAGGAACGAATCGCACAAAACACGCCCATTATCTTCTTAACTGCAATGACTGACTCTGAAAGCATTATCAAGGCGTTTGAAATGGGCGCTGTAGATTATATCATGAAGCCTTTTAATCATGTTGAACTGCTGGCTAGGGTAAAGACGCATCTTGAACTTAAAAACTCAAGAGATATTTTAAGGGAATGGAATACCAATTTGCATAACAAAGTCCAGGAGCAGGTCATGCAAATCCATTCAGCCCATATTGGAACCATTTTTGCGCTGGCACAGCTTTCTGAATCAAGAGACAGCGACACCGGCGCCCATCTGGAAAGAGTGAGGGAATATTGCAAGGCTATCTTAACTCAGCTTCGTAAAACGCCGAAGTACTCACATATCACAGATAATTACATAAATTATGTATTTGA
>PDZT01000177.1 GCA_002753105.1 Deltaproteobacteria bacterium YD0425bin50
TGAAAATCGAAACCCAGAAACAAGGTGATGTCTTAATTATTATTCCTTTGGAAAAACGTATAGATATTACCTGCGCAAAGGAGTTTAAAGGGAAACTGGTCGATTGGATTAATGAAGGCAGCCGCCAAATTGTATTGAATCTTGCACATGTTGAGTTTATTGATAGCAGCGGGTTAAGCGTGCTTGTTTCAAGTCTGAAAACCATTGGGAAAAACGGCGATTTATTTCTATGTGAAATCAATAGCGAATTGGTAAAGAATTTATTTGACCTTACCCGCATGTATCTTATTTTTAAAATATTTTCTTCTCAGGATGAAGCTGTCAGGGCTTTAACTCATTAACCGCATGCAAACCAATCAACAAATCAAACAAAAACAATATCTTTGTTTTATAGTATTGTTAGTCTTATCTTGTTATTTTTCAATCACTGCATATCATGTTTTTCACAGAGAATGGATTTTTTATAGAAAAGGTCAGGACGCATTTTTGATAAAAGATTTTTCCGAAGCTATTGTTTTTTATCAGCAAGCCATTGCGCAAGGCTTAAAAAAACCATATTCTAGTAAGGTACGGTACCAAACCGCAGAAATGTTAAGCTATACAAAACAGTATGAAGAGGCATGCTTAATTTATAAAGAATTATTAGAAGAATATCCGAATAATCGGGTTTTACAGTTTGCATTGGCAAGAGTCTTAACATGGAACAACCAATTTGAAGAAGCTGTGATTGAATATAAAAAAATTCTTGGAGAATATCATGAGAATCACTACCACTAGATTTGTATTCAGTTTAGTAACAGGTTTTTTTGGATTAATGCTTATATTATTTTCGGATTATATCAATAGCCCATCAATAATCGAGGCTCAGGAAAATTTAGCCCAAAATCAGAATCAGAATCAATATCCGTTTTTAAATGAAGAAATCCCGGATTGGAAAGCACGTTGGGAACTTGCCAAAGTGTTGAGCTATTTAAAACGGTATAAAGAATCTATTTTCGAATACGAAAAACTGTTAAAAGAAAAACCTGACCTTATTGAAGCAAAATGCGAGATGGCAAATGTGTTGTTTTGGAATGGCGAACAAGATAAAGCCATTGCAGTATTTCGGCAAATTCCAGAAGAAAAGTTAGATGATAAAAGCAAACTTTTCATAGCTGATGCATATGTTGCACAAAAAAACTATGATAAAGCAGAACCCATATATCGATCTTATCTTGAAAAACACCCTGAAGACGCAAAGGCCAGATTGAAACTGGCAGAGATGTTGAGCTGGCAAAAACGGTATGATGAATCCATTGCTCAGTATGAAATGATTTTAAAGACCGTGCCCAATGATATTCAAATTAGGCGAAAATATGCTTTTGTATTGATTTGGGCTGACAAGCAAACCCAAGCTGCTGAAGAATTGAAAAAAACATTAAAATAAAATAAATTAGATGGCCGCATGCTTCCATTTCACTTGTTTTTATATATCGTAATCATCCTGTCCCCCATATTATCTGACGCTGACGATTCTAAACTGACCATTGTTCCAGAAGCAGACCGTATTTCAGATGTTGATGCAAGAGTGGCTTTGGCAGCAATTGATGCAGGATTGGGCCATGTAAGAGCATCTCAAAATATGTTTGAGCAGGCACTAAAACAAAGCAGCAATTCTGAACCCGTCCTGCTTCAATACGCTGAAGCAATGAATCTATGGGGCGATTTTCATCGTATTGAGTTCATTTATAGGGAATATCTGAAAAATCATCCTGCAGATGTTGAGGTTCAACTCAAACTCGGTCAGGTACTGCAAAGCGCTCAACGCTATGAAGAAGCTGAAGGCATATATCAACAGCTTGTATTCAACGGATATGAAAAACAAACTATTTATTTAAAACTGGCAGAACTGAACCTTCAAAAAAAAGAGTTTCAAAAAGCGTTATCTTGGATTGAAAACGCAGAACAAACAAAAAATACAAATTTATTATCTAAAATTTTGTGTCAAAAAGCTGAAATTTTGTATCATCTCCAACGCTATAAAGAGGCATTACAAGCTTATAGCATGGCGGCAGATATGCCGGATAAACAAAAACAGGCATGGATTGGCATGGCAAAGGTTTTAACCCGGATCAATGAATCTGACAAATCAAAAGCCATTTTACAAAACGCACTTGCCGTTTATCCTAAAGATATATCTATACAATTTTATGTATTGGATACCCAAACCGCCACTTCCGATGAATTTTTACAACATCTCATGAACAATGCTGACATATCCGCTATGGACATGGTTTACTGGGCAAGACTATATGCAGAAAATGGGTTTCAAAAAATAGCTGTTCAGTGTTATGAGACCGCTTTAAAAAAAGACGCAGATTGTTTCCCAGCACAGATTGAACTTGCAGAAATATTGGCAATTGATCATCAATATGATCGTTCATTAACTATTTTTGAAACATTGGCAAAGGCTTATCCAGAACATATAAAAATATGGATTTCATGGGCAAGAACACTTGCATGGTCAAAACAGTTTGACGCATCCATATCGGTTTACCAAAAAATTATCAAACGTGATCCTCAAAACCCATTACCTCGAAAAGAACTGGCAAGAACTGCTCTTTGGGCAAAACAAATCGAACTGGCTATGGAAACGTATCACTCCTTATGGCAAATCCCTGTGGATCAAGAACTGCTTTCAGAGATAGAAAAATCGTATGCTCAACAAAAAGATAAGACGATTGAAAAAATCATGCACCGATTACAAGATATGATTAAACATGGGTCGATTTATCAGGGATATGAACTATGTTTACAAGAAATAGCGCATATTGAACCTCGTCATCAGAAACAGATCAATGCCATGTTGATCCGTTATCTCCCCATCTATCAAATACAAAAAGGGGCAGTTTTAGAACAGCAAGCCAAATGGTCTGCATGGAACAAACGGTTTATTGAAGCATTAGAATGGTATGAATCGCTGATTGCATTTGATCCGGGAAATATAGAAGCCATTTTTGATTATGGTCAGGTGAATTGCGCATTAGGGTTATGTCATAAAGAACTCGACACCTATCAACGGTTATTAGCAATTGATACATCGCATCAGCTAGCCTCTATGGCAATAAAAAATGTAACCATGAAAACACATCCGTCTCTTCATGGGAATTACTCGTTTTGGGATGAAAATGGACATGGTGAATTAAGCCAGATGACTCGACATAAAATTGATCTGATTGCAGACATACCCATGTATTATCAATACCATATGCGGATAATGGCACATGAATGGAAAGAAAACCCAAAACATAGTGAAAACACATACAGAGCGGATGGATTTTCACTTGAAATGAATGGTATTGTAAATTCATATATTCAGGGTGCCTTTACATGGACAAGAAAAGATTATAAAAACAATGAGTTAGGTTTACATGATTTTGGCAGTGCCCGTATTGGGTTTTCTTTATTAGATTATGCAAAACTAAGTTTGGGTATGGTTCGCGCTGAAGAGTTGTATAACGATATGGGTATTCAGGAACAAATTCAAGCTGATCACTTTTGGGCAGAGGCTGCAATTCCTATTAGTAGAAAATTAGATGTACATGGACATGCGCAATATATAAACTATAATGATGTCAATGAAGGGGAAGCGTATAACCTATCCTTAGGATATGCATTTACAGATCATCCACAAATATTTAAGGTAACGCTCTTGGGTGAATATCGGAATACAAACTCAGAAACCCTATTTCATTACGAAAAAGACGTGTTAATTGGCATTACTCATCCGTACTGGACTCCTCAAGATTATTTCAATACAGAAATTATTCTTGACTGGACTCATGATATTTCATCATTTTTCTTTTGTGGAACGAATCTGCATCGGTACGATCTCAGGCTTTCGTTTGGCACGAATACCGATCATAACCCATCTGTAAAATTTGAAGGAAAATGGCATTATGAATTTTTAACGCATTTGCTGATGGAATTCAACGGGATGGTGCATCGGTCTAAAGACTGGGATGCAGAAGCGCTTTGGGCTAATGTCAGGTATCAGTTTTAGAAAGCAACAGTACATGATGAAAAAAAATAATAAAATCAAACCGATATTCACACCACATGTTCTCATGGCTGCTTTATTATTGTTAACAATTCTTATTGTTTTTGCGTATCTGATCGCAAGAACCATTCTTTTTATTATTGCTCCGTATTTATGGTATGAAAAAATATTGGCTTTTGCTTTGCTTTTGGCTGAATTATTTATCCTGATGCATAGTCTTGGATATTTCATTAATATTTTTCATGTCATCACGCATAAAAAAGCACCCAAAGCAGAGCAGCCAATGGTTATAGAATTAAAATCCTATCCGCCTGTAGCCATCATTGTTTCTTCATATAAAGAACCGATTCATGTTGTTGAAGATACCTTGACCTGTTTTTATAATCTGACATATCCCAACAAACATCTCTATTTTCTGGATGATACACGCTACGATGTCAACTGGGATACTCAGGAGAAAATGCACGCCTACCGTCAAAGTGTTGATGACTTATGTAAACGAATTGGCATTAATCTGTTTAGAAGAAAATGGCGAGGCGCCAAAGCCGGTATGATCAATGATTTTTTAAATTTTATACAAGGAAATCAGCAAGATGGATTTACGATTTCCCGGTTTCAACAAAGCAACATAGAAGAAAAAGAAAAATATATTATTGTGTTTGATGCAGATATGAATGCGTTTCCGGATTTTGTTGAACCGCTTGTTGCTATCATGGAAGCAAAACCAAAACTTGCTTTTGTTCAAACGCCTCAATATTATTCGAATTTTGAATTCAATCGGGTTGCAAGAGCATCCGGTCTGCAGCAGGCGATTTTCTATGAATATATCTGTGAAGGCAAGAGTCTTCAGGATGCCATGTTTTGCTGTGGAACCAATGTTATATTCAGAAGAGAAGCACTCATGGATGTGGGTGGATTTGATGAATCATCCGTTACAGAGGATTTTGCTACGTCACTGAAATTTCATGCCAACGGCTGGAGTTCGTCTTACTTAAATAAAGTATGTGCTTTTGGAATGGGGCCTGAAGATCTAGGCGGATATTTTAAACAGCAATTTCGATGGGCGCTTGGAACAGTGGGACTGTTCAGAAAAATTGTTCAGGAATTCTTTAAAAACCCGCGCATGCTCACATTACCTAAATGGTGGGAATATGTTCTTTCCGGTACCCATTATTTTGTCGGATGGGTCTTCTGTATCATGGTGTATTGTCCAGTCTTATTTCTTTTTTTTAATACGCCTAGCTATTTTGCTAAACCTGAATTGTATTTTTTGTTTTTTATACCCTATATTATTCTGTCTCTTTCTGTTTTTTTTTCAACGCTTTATCAACGAACTTATAATTTTAAAAATATCATTCAGGGAATCTTGTTAAATGGCATTTCTTTTCCAGTGTATATGAAAGCCTCGGCATTAGGCATCCTTGGCGTCAAAGGTTCATTTGGGATAACGCCAAAAGGACAAAGCAATGCATTACCTCTATTGAGATTATGGCCGCAATTACTTTCAGCTATACTGTGCTTTAGCGCTGTTATATGGGGAATATGCAGAATTTATTATGAAAGAGAACCGATATTAGCCATTTTGGTCAATTCTTTTTGGTGTTTATACCATTTTGCAATCTTATCAACAGTGATGTATTTTAATCACCCTCAGGAAAATGAAGAAGAATGAAATGATTATGATAAAATCATCCCCCTATCGATTTCTGACATTGGTCATTTATAGCGCATTTCTATTATCCTATATACTGGTTACGAATGCCTGTTCTTCTTTTTATTGGGGAATGGCTTTAGATGGCTATCCCATTACGAAAGAACGTCTGGATCAAATTGAGTCAGAAACACGTCTTTGTCCGCAAATCGTCGTTTTTTATCTTCAATGGCCATCTTTTTCTTCTCCACAGAACGATTTCCAGTTTTCGATGGAGACTCTGAATGCCCTCAGCCAAAGAGGCATTATACCTTGCATTACATGGGAGCCAATGTATTACGAGCAAGGAAAAGAAATTATGATTCAATATGAACAAATACTGAATGGTCATTATGATAGATATATTCGGTTTTTTGCAGATCAAGCGAAATCATTTGGTAAACCGTTTATGATACGGTTTGCACATGAAATGAACATAGAACGCTATCATTGGGGGACTTCTAAGGATCATTATGGGAAAATAAGCCCGGATATTTATAAACAGATGTTTCAGTATGTGGTAACCTGTTTTAAACATGCTGGAACGGATCAGGTATTATGGGCTTTTTGTCCCAACTCTGAATCTCTTCCCAATGCTGCATATAATAACACGGCATCATGGAACCGGATTGATTCTTATTATCCCGGAGATCAATTTGTCGATATCTTAGGAATAGATGGATATAATTGGGGAACAACACAGACACTTGAGAAACATGGATGGCAAAGCAATTGGAGATCATTTAAAGAAGTATTTTCTTCTGCGTATGAAGAATTAAAAAAAATTGCTCCCCATAAACCGATGTTTATATTTGAAACCGCTTCAGCAGAGCAAGGCGGTTCAAAATCGGATTGGATAACAGAAGCTTTTTCGGTTCATAAGGATTGGGATATTCAGGGAGTGATCTGGTTTCAGGTCAACAAAGAGATAGACTGGCGCATCAATAGCACAGGAAATACGTCTTATGTGCCGGTTATTCGTTCTAATACTTCGGCGTTAGGATATTAATTGTTTACAATGATTGTAAATACAGCATCACAAGGGTGTTGTAATTCAAATATTGTTTTTTTTCCAAGACCTTGATTGCATCTAAATAGGGCATGATTGAATCGTTGCTGAATGTCGTTTTCAATATATCTAAATTGATTTCAGATTCAACATTTTCACGCAGTTCTTCTAAATCAATGTATTCGGGAAGTTGTTTTTTAGAACCTTGTAATTGCTGAGCTTGTTGATATAGTTTCTCAAGAACATGGTAATTGTTTTCAACCCTGCCAATAATATCATCTAAATATATATTCTTCAAATTTCGATAATCGCCCGATGAATACCTTGTAATCCTTGAAAAATAAGGAATGATGTGGTTTAAATAGATAAGAACGCCTTTTTTTAATAACCCCATATCCTTGAGAATTTTTAAAAGCGCATCTTCTATCGAGTTGAAATCTTTAAGGGTTACAACAATTTGTGAGGTTTCAAGTGATATATAAATGGTCTCATAAAATGGCATTCGGTGTTCGATATGGATACCGCAAACCTGCCCCTGTGTTTTATCATCCCATTTTATCCATGCCACTTTACCCTGATTGTAAGTTTCATCTTGCAACCTAAACGGGATATGCAAATTAATCAGATCGTCTTTTTCAAGCCTGTCTTTTCCCACCAGCCATTTAGGAATACTAATTTTAAGTCCGTTGCTGCTAATATCTATAATTAAATATTCAAAACATTCATGGTTATCTTGTCTTGTACTTAAAAATGGCAGCAATACAGAACCAATTTCTTTGCGATGCTCCCGACGGTATTCCTGATCCATAAATCTTTCCTTGTTCCTTGTTCCTTGTTCCTTGTTACTTACTTTATATTCCCATTAAAATGAATGCCTAATATACTGATATCGTCCTGAACAGAAACATGATCTCCAAAATACATCATAGATGCAAGCATTTCGTTTAATATGATTTGAATTGAATCATCTTTGCGTTGACATACCGTTTTTAAAACACGTTCTATCCCATAATATTCTTTATTTTTTGACAGGTATTCAGTCATACCATCTGTATAAAGTATGAGTTTGTCTCCTTTTTGAAGCTGTTTGGTTTCTTCTTCAAATGGAATTAAACCACCCATACCAATAATTGTTCCGCCTTTATTCAATAGTTCATAGTTTCCATCAGAATGAAGCAGAATTGGTGGTGGATGTCCCGCATTACTATACATCAGGCGGCCACTGTTAATATTAATGATCAAATAGATAATGGTAAAAAATTTATCAAAACGCTCTATAGGATATTCATGATCAAGTGTATTCAATATGTGCTGTGGGGATAATTTTTTTTTATCTTTATTGCCAGCACGGATCAAAAAATCCTGTTGCGTTTGAAGCATCTGAGATACAGATACTGTAATCATAGCCGCTGGGACTCCATGACCGCTAACATCCAGCATATAAAGACCAATATGTTCATCGTCAATATAAAATACATTAAATATATCCCCGCCGATGATTTCAGAAGGAATAAATTTCCATGCAAATTCCATAGAGTGTATTTGAGGTAAACGCTTGGGTAAAAGGCTCTGTTGAATTTCTGAAGCCGCTTTTAAATCTTCATCTAAACGCTCTTGTTTCTCAAGTAATTCACGATTTAAAGTCGATAATTTTTTTTCAGCATGTGCATATTTTAAAACCAATTCTCTTAATAACTGGTAGTCTGCATCCTGATCTTGAATTGTTGCCCAGTATTCAAGTAGTTCCCTAAACAGAATTAATTG
>PDZT01000178.1 GCA_002753105.1 Deltaproteobacteria bacterium YD0425bin50
AAACACAGCCGCAAGTGATAACGTCATAGACAAAATGGTAAAGCTGATTTCTGAAGACCCTGAAAGAGCGGCATCTAATGGATTTTCACCATTTTCCATGTGCCGGACAATATTTTCAAGCATCACAATAGCATCATCTACCACAAACCCAACAGACAGCGTTAAGGCCATGAGTGAAATATTATCCAGACTGAAATCCATAAGGTACATCACAGAAAATGTACCCACTACGGACATTGGCAATGCAAGACTTGGAATAAACGTAGCAGAAATATTTCGTAAAAATAAAAAAATGACTAAAACAACAAGACAAATTGTCAGTAGTAAGGTAAATTTTACATCTTCTACAGATGCTTTGATGGATTCTGAATAATCATACATAATACCCATTTTTATTGACGAAGGAATTTGTTTTTCAAACATAGGCAACAGTTTTTTTACAGCATCCACTACTTCAACTGTGTTGGTTCCGGGTTGACGCTGAATTGCCAAAATGATTGACGGTTCGTTATTAAACCAGTTTGCCCGTTTGTTTTGTTCTACACTGTCAATGACTCGACCAATTTCTTCTAATCTTACTGGTGAACCGCCTCTATAAGCCACGATAACCGGACGATAAGACGTAGCATTAACCAATTGTCCGCTTGCCTGAACTGTATATTCTTTACCTGAACCTGATAGAGTACCCGTAGGAAGATTAACATTGGCTTTACGAATTGAATTCGCAACTTCATCAAGCGTAATTTCACGACTAGCCAATAGTTCTGGATTCACCTGAATGCGTACTGCATATTTTTGTGAACCAAATACCATGACTTGTGCCACGCCTGTAACCATTGAAATACGTTGAGCCATTAGATTTTCTGCATATTCATTCACATCAGACATACGTAAACTCGCTGAACTTATAGTAATATAAAGTACTGGGGAATCTGCAGGATTGACTTTTCGTAATGTGGGAGGTGAAGGCATATCCGATGGCAGTTGACGCAAGGCTGAGGAGATCGCAGATTGAACATCCTGAGCTGCAGCGTCAATATCCCTTTCTAAGCTAAATTGCAAGGTAACCCGGCTGCTGCCTAATCCACTAATGGATGTCATGGATTCAATACCTGCAATTGTTGAAAATACTTTTTCTAAAGGCGTTGCCACTGAAGACGACATGGTTTCAGGATGGGTTCCGGGTAATGAAGCACTCACTTCAATTGTAGGAAAATCTACATTTGGCAAATCACTTACAGGTAACGTATTATAAGACATGATGCCAAAAATCAAAATACCTGACATAACCAACGTGGTCATGATGGGTCGAATAATAAAAATTCGGGAAATATTCACTTGATCTCCACTATACATTTTGGAGTCAATAGCAGTTGACCTTCTGTTACCACGGATTCTCCTACAGAAACTCCGGATGCAATCATTGTTTCCTTATTTAAAATACGTTCAGTGGTAACAGTACGCATATCCACAATATTGATCTTTTCTGCTGATTGAATCACCACATAGACATAATCACCGTTCACGCCGGTTTGTATTGCCTGTGAAGGAACAACCAGTGTGTTTTCAATATCTCTGAGTTTTAAAATTACCCGTACAAATTGGCCCGGCCATAATCGCTTGTGCAGATTTGCAAATACGGCCTTGAGTTTAATGGTTCCTGTGGCTTTATCCACTGTATTATCCACTGCTGAAAGTTCTCCGATTTCAGGTTTTGTGTCGTCACCTTCAATAAAAGCAGAAACTTTCAGTTTCTCTTTAGCCATATATTGAAAAATCTGAGGAAGATATTTTTCTGGCACAGAAAAATTGACATAAATGGGCTGAATTTGATTGATACTGACAAGACCGCGTTCATCATTGGCTTTAATCACATTGCCTTCATTGACCAACACATTACCGGCTCTGCCTGAAATGGGAGACTGGATATTGGCATGTTCAATATCTATTTTAGCTTGCTCAATACCGGCTTCGTTCAATTTAATGGTTGCCCGAAAGGTCTTCAGATTCACAAGGGCTTGATCGTATTGCTCTTGAGTAATCACATTTTTTTGCATTAAGTCCGTGTAACGTTGCAAATCGGTTTCTGCTTTTTTAAGCAACGCGGTATCTCGTTCTAACTTTGCCTGTGCTTCTTTTAGAGCAATTTCAAACAGTCGTGAATCAATGGCAAATAACATATCCCCTTTTGAAATATCGACGCCGTCTTTAATAAATTGCTTAGTTAGCATTCCATTAACCTGAGATTTTACAAGAACTGTTGTAAATGGCTCAACATTTCCAATCGCACGAATTTCATCAGGAATTGTTTTTTGTATGACTTTGGCGATAGTTACTGGAACAGGGCGTTGTTTTTTGACTGTGGGTTTTACGTCTTTGGGTTTGATACATGCTAAAGAAAATATAATCATTAACAGCATTGATATGTAAAATAATATTGACTTCATGTGGTTTTTGTTTTTTTTCTCCCATTATTTTTTTATTAAAGTTTAATCCAATTCTCAACTAATAAACCATTAATTCTTTCAAAATGGTTTTGATTATTCGTTATTAACTCATAATTCAATTTTCGCCATATTTGAATTTGTTCTATACGAATAAATTTCACTAATAATATCTTCTGGTGGACGCTCATCTACCCATATTCCACAAATACCACTTCCTTGAGGCTGAACTTTTGATTTAGAATAAACTGATAAAATTGATTTTTTTAAAGATTCAATTAAATGCAATACTTCTGGTAAAGCCTCATCCGGGATGCATCTAACTTCATCTAATATTCGTTGTTCAAAGTTTATTATATTTATATTGTTCATAAAGCCTTTCATAATAAATTTTAAAGATACTAACGTAACTGTTTTTTTTGTTCTTCAGGAATGATGTAAGTACCGTTTTTAAATAAGCCTTCTTGTGTTTTACCATCTGGATAAGTCATCACACCTTGACCATTTGGAGCATTATTTCGGAATTCACCTTCATATTTTTTGCCATCTGGGAAAAAAAATTTACCTTTTCCGCATAACAGATCATTTTCAAATTCTCCTTCATACTTTGCACCTTCTGGAAAAATCATTGTCCCCTTACCATGCAATTTATCCTCTTTAAATTCGCCTGTATATTGACGGCCATCTGCCCAGATAAAGGTTCCTTTTCCATGTCGTTTTTCATTATGGAGCTGACCTTCATATTTTCTTCCATCTGGAAAAATAAATTCACCATATCCATCGATCATATCCTTATAGTAATCCCCTCTGTAAATTATACCATCAGGAAAATAAAAAATTCCTTTACCATCAAGATGGTCTTCTTTGAATTGACCGACATACCATCCACCTTCTGTAGTGATAAATGTTCCCATACCCTCTTTTACGCCATTTTTAAACTGACCCCGGTATTGTCGTCCATCAGCATAAACAAAATGACCTTGACCATCAGGTTTGCCATTTCTAAAGTCACCAGAATATTTATCGCCATTTTTCCATTCTATTTTACCAATGCCTTTGATACAGTTGCCTTCACGACATATCCAATCATTTGCAATGCCTTTACCAACCATAGACAAGAAAATTAAACAAAAACTTATTGAAAAAAACTGAATCCTTTGTATCATAAATTGCCTTATTTTATTATATATTATATTATATTATGCATATGTTTATATTAAATTGATACATTACTTGTTACTTGTTACTTGAATGAAAATCCAATGACTTGTTTTTCCCCATTACGTTGAATATCAAACCAGAACATTTCAGAATTATTAATTCCTACCATAAATGCGAACCCAACATCTTCAAGTGACTTCACTTTAATCCCATTAATAGCTAAAAGAATATCGTTTTCTTGAATATCAAATTTTTTAAAAACAGAATCGGATGTTAATGTTTTTATCACAAGACCATTGCTACGCCCCTGTTCTGTATGTGGAGCAAGGTCAGCTTTCTTTTCTTGATCCATATCATTTTGAAGTATATTTTGAATTTCAGATTTCGATATATTTTTATCAAATGTTTTGCCTACTAAACGGTATCTTGGTAATTTCCCTGAAATTAAAACAATTTCTCTATCCATATATGAGAGAATAACCTCTCCACGTTCAATTTTTTTGACTACCGCACCATATACTTTTTCACCTGTTTTGTAAAATTTACTGAATTCCTCCTTATCCGGTTTTGGATCACCTTTAGGTCGCTTTTGGCCACTAGCTGCCAAAAAATCTCCTCCATCAATAATAATTGCGACAGGGTCTTGCTTATTACCTGTTATTGTTCCTTGAAGTTCAAGAAACATCAATTTTTTTAGCATACTGCTTTCAGAGCCGTCATTACTAATCTTCAAATCTTTTTTTTCTTTTTTTTCTTTTGAAGTGGTTACCTGAATTTCTTTTTTTATTTGATCTTTGGGGATTTGCAGATCAATTTCCATTTTTTTCAGAATCTGATCTGATATTTGATTTGGAGTTAACTCTTCATGAGTTGAAGGCTCAATTTCTAATATGTTAAACATAGAAAATAAGTGGTAAAAAGAAATAAAGAAAAAAAATACAGTACTACCTATAATTGTTATGGTCATGATGATAATAAGATATTTATAAAAAATATCTTTTTTAGATCGATTCGTTATTTTTTTTTGTTTCATAATTCTACTTTTTCTATAAGCTGATTGACACGTTTAAGTAATTGGTCAAACATTTCATCGCCTTTTCGAACTGTAATTGGATGTTTTTTCTTTGTCCCATCCATAATTTGATCTAGTTCTCTCACAATTCGGTCAAATGGTCCTACAAGTTTGTTCGATATATAGTATATCCAATAGACTAAGACAACGATCAATATACATAGCAGGATCAGAATGATTGGAATCATTTTTTCTAACATGCCTAGATAATGATTAAATACAACCATTGTTGATTTGTCAGTATCATACACGGTCTGTGTTGTATGGAATGAAAGATAATAGAAGAGTCCAAGCAGAATCATGATGAGAATAATTGATATTAAAATTGGTAATATCAGTCGAACCTGATATTTATTGACATGAAAAATAAGACTTCTAGGCGGTATTTTGTCCATAAATTTTTCCTTTCTACTTATTGTCTGAACTATGATTAAATGATTTTTGTGATTTACTCTGATAATTTTTGTAATTAATCATAATAATCATTTGAGTGTGGCCTTTTTTAGTTTTGGCCAAGACGTTCGATCGTTCCCACGCTGGAGCGTGGGAACGATCGCGATCGCTCTCGTACTACTGGTACGCGAAATCAACTATTTCACTAAAAAAGGCCACACTCTAATCATTTCAATCATACAAATCACAGTTCAGACAAGTTCTATTCTTTTTTAGGTTCCTCAGGTTTAACCTGCTTTGAGTCGTCCCGGTCTTTAAATTCGACAATGTCTTTATTATAGGTTTGGATGTACCATGTATCGCCTTTTTTACACAAAATCATCATAAAATCACTTTGTTCATATCCGCCTTCTGCCCATGAAGCAGAAATTTTCCCGGTAACGAATGCCATTTTTTTATTTCCGCCAATAAGCTTAATATCCAATTCTTTCCCTTCAAATGTTAAAAACTTAGCTTCTTGAGTCGATTGCATCCATTGTATAAATTCAGAATTGGAATTTTCATTCCATTTTTTTTCAGGTCCTAAAAATTGATAGGATGCACCTCGATCCAGTAAAAGGACTTTTAACGCATCAATATTTTTATCTTTTACTGCTGTAAAAAATGTCTCTACCCACTGCTGCACTTGTTTCATTTCCCTTTCTGGATTATACGGCTTAGCTACAACAGAAGGTATCGATGGTATTAAATTGAATAGAACCACAAACAAGAATAATCTTAAATAAATCTTCATGTTGCCTCCTTAAAATAGATTGAATTATTGTTTAGGTAAGATTGTTTCCAGTTCTCGTAATATTTTTTTATAAGATTTGTCAAATTTTTCATCTGAACCATGTGTTAATTTGAGTTTGACTAAATCCGGTCGGTTAAACAAAGAGACAATTGAATCTCCTGTAACAAGTTGATTATTGTAATAAAAATTAAGATAAGATGCCGCATTGTCTGATCCTGTAAACAGTCCCTGTGCTGTAAGTATTGCCCAGTCACCATCCTTAAAAGATACAAATCGACACATTTCTTTGCCTGTTTCAATATCCCAGAGAATCTGAGTACCTTCAATATCAACAGTTACAGATCGCTTTTGATTTGGAATAAAAGCAACGCGAATGAGATTGGTACCAGACTGTCTCATGACACTTAGTATTTTTTCAGTTTTTATATCAAACAAGCGAATACAGCCGAGTTTATCACCTGTTAAAAGGAATTGACCTTGTTCATCAATACCAAACGCAGTAGCTTCTTTAATGTGGCCACGAAATAGTTGAATTTCTCCTTTATCAAGCGCAAACGATTTAAGAATAGGTCCGCTATCATTATAAAAAATAGTATTCCCATCTTGGGTTATAGCAATTGAAGTAATTGGCATGGTGAGTTTTATAACTGATTTAATTACGCTCCCTGTGCCTGAATCAATTAGATTGATCGTTCCATCCATACTCGATGCAAAAACCGCATCTGTCTGAGGTTGAAACAGTATCTTTGAAATGGCCTTGCCTTTACCCGGTATTTTTGCATTCAGTTTGCCAGTTTCAGTGTTCCAAATATAGATTGACCCATCCCAGCATCCGGCGGCGATCAATTTATTATTTGAGCTATAAGCAACTGAAATAACAGGAGACTGATGAACTTTATATTCTTGTTTTAATTGTAACGTATGCTTATCCCAGACTTTTACCTGCTGATCTGAGCCTCCAGATAAAATGAAATTTCCATCTGGACTGAGCGCAACAGATAAAAGCCCCTGTTTTTGAATATCAATCGCAGAAATCATTCTTCCATTGCTTATGTCCCAAATTTTAACTTTTCCGTCCCGATGACCGCCTGAAACAAGATAATTTCCATCCTTGCTCAACGCAATATCAAAAATTCGCTGTTGATTATTTTCAAAGGTTTTTAATGGGTTTCCATTTGTTAAATCCATTAACACTACTTTAGGTTCAAATTTTCCTGCAGATAAAAATACCCAATCCTTTTCTGGAAAAAAACTGGCCATAGACAGATCGCCTATAGCTGCATTATATGTATTGACTTCTTTTCCAGAGTCCTTATCCCAGATTCGAATATCACCATTGACACTAGCACTCATAACCCGATTTCCATCAGCACTTACTGCTACAGTGAATATCTTAGAAACCGCCCCTTGATACGTTTTAGTTACCGAGCCTGTGTTTAGATCGATCAAACACAATAAAGCATCTGCATACCCAGCAAGTACATAGTTGGAATCTGTATCAAAACATGCAGCCCGAACACGACCATTGATGGTATGAATCAGGTTTTGGTGTTGAGTATCCCATATCTTAACCGTTTCGTCCCGTGCACAGGACAAGATTCGATTACCATCAGTGTTAAAAGCTACAAAATGAATTCGTTCTGTATGTCCTGAAATGACCTGAATCAGTTTTCTTTCCTTTAAATCCCATAATCGAATATTGCCTCGAAAATGACCAGTTACCGCATATTTGCCATCCCGACTCACATCCATGCAATAAATCGTGTCCTGTTCACTATTTAATCGAAACAGTTCACGGTCTGTTTTCATATCCCACCAACGTACTGAAGTATCATGACTACCAGATACAACGACTTCAGGTTCTGCAAATCCTCCTCCACATACACTCATTTCATTTCCTTTAAATGTATTGATTTCTTTTGCAGTAGTTATATCCCAAACTCTGACTGTTTTATCGATACTGCCAGTAACCAAAAATCGGCCATCTTGACTTGCAGAAATAGCAATAATTTCATCACTGTGGCCATTACGAAAAAAAACAGAAGGTGGTGGGGTAGGGGAATCCGTTGGCCGTCTTTGTAAAAAAGTACAAGAACTGATGATTATACTTAATAGAACAAAGCATAAGAAAAAATTCTTGGAATTCATTTTTATGTATTGATGGTACATTTTTGTCTCCTTAAACACTATTATTATGGATGGGGCAGTTAATTTGATTTTTTTTCTATTTTTCGAAAAACATATCAGTAAATACTGTAATTCTACTGTAAGAATTAGCCACTCCTGCTGATTTTGTATTAATTTCATTGACTGTCGTTGCGGATATTTTTGAAACCAATCATATAATCAACAATTTTACTTTACTATATATTACAATAGAATCGGCCGTCAATACGAATAAAAAAAGAGGACTTTTTTAAAAAGTCCTCTTTTTTTGAGTTTTGTTATACGAATTGGTTGAACTTAGAAAGCAGGAAGTCTTTGCAATCTATCAATTTGCATTTGCCAGAAATCATATATCGTTGGATTATTCAGTGTCATATGTTCTCCATGAATTTTTCCGG
>PDZT01000179.1 GCA_002753105.1 Deltaproteobacteria bacterium YD0425bin50
TGGCCATAGAGTATAAAGTATAATAGTACAATACAAAATACACAAAAAGAAAACCCTAAAAGGACATTCGCCCATCCATCAGATGGCAACGTATTACTATACGTATCCTACTAGCCCTTTCAGGGTACTTCTGTTTTTGCCCTGTGGTCTTATGATGTGTAACAGGGACAGGATTTTGTCCGGGTCAGTGGTCTTTTTTTTATTCGCCCAGTGAGCTCAGAAGGCAACGAGGCGAAACCCGTTGTTGTTGTTCCGGTTGTCCGGGTTGTTGTTGTTCCGGTTCGCAGACCGGCAATTCCTCGCGTTGTTGTTCCAGCTCCCGCCGCGAAGAACCCGGTTCGTGCCTTAGGACAAAACCCCAAAACGATCAATCACATAACGCCGAAAATGAACAGCATCAGCAATCTGTGTAAAGCCAATCAAAGGTTCTATATATATGCCGTATCAAGGTTCGCATACGCCATTCTCCTTGAATTGTTTTGTGCTCATACATCTTAAATTTATGGATAAACCTGCGTTTACTTGCAGGGTTTAAATTTATCTGGATTCCCGTTTTCACGGGAATGACGATCGAATGATTCCGCTTTCGCAGGAATGACGGTTATTTTTTCCCGCATTGGTCTGCGCAAAAACAAACTGAATCAATTATACCTGAAGATGAGAATGAGGTCAAAAACAATTTAAGGATTAACCGATTTAATACTCAACTCAGGCTAATCCTTAAATCATGTGAATCAAGGTTCAGACTCCGTGAAATCCTCTAATCCGTGGCAATCCGTGATTCAGACTCAGTAGGCTACGAGGCGGAAACCGATGTGGTAGTCTCTATAGGCTGCGGAAGCTATCATCCGACTAGCCGACCGGCAACGAGCCGGGCCGTCGTTCGATCCCCCGCCACGAATAACGTGGGCCGCACCAGACTTATAATGTCCCCATAGGTGACTGACCCTCAGCTACCCACTCATCAAGTGTTGTCTGTGCCGGCAATTTATGAAGCATTGCCGCATACACCATGGTTATCTGTAGGTTATAATTATTACTGTTCTTGGTTTTATATTCTGTTGATTCGGAAAAACCGATTAGAGTGTCACCCTTAGTAATTGTTTCTGCATTTAACTGACCGAGCCAGTAATTATAGCCTTCCGTATCAGGATCACGACCTAATACATTTTGATACAGCAAGGTAACAAAGGCTTCATTATTTAGGCTGCTATAGACATTGATAAACTCTTGAGAATTGATAAATTCCTGAGCGACGGAAGACAATGATGTGCCAGAGGTATAAGCATTAATACAGTATTGCAACCCACCGTAATCTGGAATCCGTTGAAAACATGCAAAATACAGCCGTGCTATGGGGGCGATCATTATGTCAAATTCTGGGGATGTAGAAAAAATCAAGATAAGCTGTGGTTTGGTAATAGCTCCGTTATTTAAGCATCCACCCAAAAATTGATACCACCGGGATCACCTTCACGGTTTAAAAAATCCCGATACTGCTGCGCTACAAAATCCTGATTGTTGGAAAGAACTGCTGCCAAAGCATTTGATGGCTGGAAGCTATTGATCACAAGACTCAACAACAGCACAAAAACTGAATAATACAACATACGTGGGTATTGCGAAAATAATGTTAATAGCTGAGTTTTAAGAAAAGAACGGGCTGATGGTGAACGCCTTTTTTCTGCGTGTCAAGAAAAATGTTAAACAATGGTGCAATTTTTTTCATAGATTCTCCTTTTGGGTTGATAAATGATTTTCTACTAAGTGATGGCGACTAAATAAGTTTCTCATTTGTCCGAATCACAGATTACACGAATTAAATGATTTCACGGAAACATAGCGACCTAATCCGTGTTATCTGAATAATCTGTTTAATCCGTGATCCTAAATGATAAAAATAATATATTTTAAAAAAATATAGTTCTTTGACAGGTACGAATAGAAATGATAAAAATGCTTAAAATGATTAACCTCTACTGTCAAGATGAAAATGCTATGTATAATTGCGTATTCGTATTTTCATATTTACACAATTTTTAATTTTATAAGTAGTTTGAAATAAACTGCGGAGGACTGCATGAGACAATTTCATTCCTATGGACCGGTAAATGAGAAGCAGCATTTTGTGGTGAAGCGAGATGAATTAATCGAACACTGTCTTAACAATTTAGTTGGTGATCCAGAACAAGGCGGTCATTTTTTTACAATATGGGCACCCAGACAAACTGGAAAAACGTGGCTCATGCGTCAAGTGAAAGCTCAGATTCAACAGCACTATGGAGACAAGTTTATCGTTGGCATGATGTCAATGCAAGGTATTGTATTGGATAAAGATACATATGAAGATCATTTCTTAAGTCAAGTTCCACGTATTTTTTGGGAAAGCTTTCGTATAGAAATTCCCTTACCAACCTCTTGGAATCATTGGATTGATTTATTTGATAAAGATAAAGGGATATTTAAAAAGCCTTTAATTCTTTTTATTGACGAATTTGATTCCCTCCCCCCAAAAATAATTGACCGACTGGTAACATTATTCAGAGATATGTATCTAAAACGGGAGAGTTATTTGTTACATGGGCTTGCATTAATTGGAGTTCGGGCTGTTTTAGGTGTGGAAAGCGATCGTGGGTCGCCATTTAATATTCAGAGGTCATTACATGTACCCAATTTTACAAAAGCAGAAGTCATAGACTTGTATCAGCAATATCATCATGAAATCCATCAAAAAATTGATCCTATTGTGGTTGAAAGCGTCTATGATGCGACTCGAGGGCAGCCCGGACTAGTATGCTGGTTTGGGGAATTACTAACCGAAAAATACAATATTCACCAAGATAAACCCATTGATCTTCAGTGTTGGAATGAAGTTTTTAATGCTGCACTCTGTCGGGAGTGGAACAATACGATATTAAATTTGGTTAAAAAGGCCAAAGGCGAGTATGCCAATTATGTAATTGAGCTGTTTACGCAATCGAATATACCGTTTAGTATCTGGCAGGAATGGTGCAGTTATCTGTATTTGAATGGCATTATTGATCAGCAGGAGATAGTAGATAGTAATGGGAAAAAAAATTATGTCTGTCGGTTTGCATCACCATTTGTTCAGCAGTGTCTTTATGCATCTCTAACAAATGACCTTACTGGCGACCGTCTCCCCATTTTAGCGTTAGACCCTTTAGATGATTTGTCTGATGTGTTTAACGCACAGGAACTCAATATGCCAGCACTCCTTGAACGTTATAAAAGCTATTTAAAACGATTAAAAGCCAAAGGGTTGAATCCATGGAAAGAACAGCCTCGACGTTCTGATATGCACATTACCGAAGCTGTCGGACATTTTCATCTGTATGCATGGCTACACCATGCCATCGGAAGACGCTGTGTGATTAGCCCTGAATTTCCTACAGGTAACGGCAAAGTGGATTTACATATTCGTTGCATAGACAAACGAGGAATTATTGAAGTCAAAAGCTTCACGGATTTGGCACAGATTCAGGAGTCTATTGCACAAGCTTCAGTATATGCAAAACAAATGGGACTCACAACGGTCACCATTGCTATGTTTACGCCTGTTGAGGATGAAACGGTGTTAGCGAAACTTTCACGGGAGGTTATCAGCAATACGGTCAGAGTTATTGTTGTGGCGATTGGGTGGTATTAACTGTAGAAAGATTAGGGAATCAGACACATATCCCTAATCTTATATACATGTTTTACGCGATATTTATGTCACCTATTTTAAGATAATATCCATTCATTTAACACGTTAATCTGATTATAAATATACGCAGGTGTACCTGTTATAGCAATAGTTTGTGAAACATCATATTGATTAAAACTATAAGAAAACATATAGTCTTGAGTTACATCCGTTGACGTTGTCCCGATACTTGAACCTCCTAGTGTAGCGGCATTCATCCCGGTCAGAGACAATATAGCAGAACCATTTGCAAATCTCAGCGTACAATCCTGATTTAAACTTAAGAACGTTGCCACTGTATTTGACCCGGACATCACAGTAATCTGAGTCCCTTCAACCATAAAGTTATAATCAGAAACATTTCCTGAAAAGTCAATTTTTTCCACATTTGCATCCAACTCAATATTTGGACTACCACGTAATAAGTATATGCTCCGAACCTGTCGAACCGTAAACCATTGCATTACTTGAAAGTGTAAATGCTTCATTTGTATTAAGGTAAACTTTTGCCATGTTTTTCCCCCTCTCATATTATTATTGCTTATCTATTTATTAAGTTTTAACTAATTGATTTTAATTTATTTTTTTACAATTAATACAAAAAATCACAATTATCTTTTCGAAGCACCGTAATGTTTTCAACCTCTGATACTCTCAATTTCCCAACAGCAGCTTCATGGTTCGGAAATGATAATACCTGCATATAGATATGTTTTCCTATCAGATATGTGATATCAGGTAATTGTATTTGTACTTTCACAGGTGCAAGTGTTTCTGCGTAATTAACACTAAATCCTTGAATATGATCCGATGTTTGTTGCAATTGTAAATTATTATTCATATCAGTATGAATTACTTCAAAAAGATTAAAATCACTTCCTAAACGCACCTTATTTTCTGTGAGAGAGAGTATATTCGGATCATCCAAGTATGTTGATAATCCAACATATACGGAGTCGTTACTTATTACGCCAGTTAATGCAATATTTACATAAGAAGGAACTGGATAACCACAATCTATACCCGGTAAATTTATTATTGCAGATGTTTCTATTCCATTTATAGCTGTATTCGCGCAATTTGTGCTTCGTTCTTCATCAATAACGCCATCTTCGTTGACATCACATAATAATATACCAGAAGGGTTCATATTACTAAGCTGCTGGATGCTTAAATCGGTACTAAAAATATCATTATGGATCACACCCACAGAGTCTGCTGGACATCCATCATATTGAGAATCTTCTGTATTATTTTCTAAAACTGTGATGTTGTCACAATACTTCTTTTCAAGTACCATAATCTTTTCAATCTCTGATGCTCTTAATTTATCGATGGTAGTTTCATGGTTCTGAAAAGATATTGCCTGTATATAGATGGATTTTCCTATTAGATTAGTGAGGTCTGGTAATCGGATTTGCACTTTCACAGGCGCAACGGTTTCTATAGAATTAACACGAAATCCTTGAATGTCACCCGGATTCTGGTTCAATTGCCTATTATAAGTATTGGTATGAATTACTTCTAACAACGTAAAATCACTTCCTAAATGTACCTTATTATCTGTAAGATAAAGTAACTTCGAATCATCCAAATATGTTGATAATCCAATATATAGTGAATCGTTATTGGTTACTCCGGTAATAGCAATATTTATATATGAAGGCGCTTCATAGCTATAATATGTGCCGGGCAAATTTATAATTGCAGATGTTTCAAATACATTAGGGTCAGTATTCACGCAGTTCATGATCTCCAATTCATCAATCACGCGGCCTTGATTCTCGTTTCGGCCAGTTAATTGTCTGAACACGATTAAAGGATTACATGATTGCCATGATTAGCTAAAAAATTAAATTCTTAAATCCTGTCTATCCTTTAATCCTTTAATCGTGTTCAGTACAAATGGCCGAAACAAAGATCAAGGCCAATCACGCCATCTTGGTTTACATCACATAATATGTTGGGTACATCAGTTGTTTCAATTCCATAAGGATTCATATTATGAAGCTGCTGAATATCTAAATCAGTACTAAAAAGATCATTATGAACTAAACCAACGCAATCAGTTGATGCTGAGCTTGAAGTTGAAGTGTTATAAAAAGTAATACTTTTCTGATACTCAACCGATAAATCATTTTGTTGACCTGCTGTAATTATGACAGTTTGTTTCTGAGGTTCGTTCCAGTTTGGAACTGAACTACATTCAAGTGTGTAACTTCCAGCCATTAATCCAGACAGAACTTCGCCGCTCTGAAGCCACTCGCCATTATCAATCCGCCACATCGGTTCTGACATCCAAACTTCTTCTGGACTAATCGTAACTGATATTGACCCTGTCAGGTTTGTATATTCTACTTCTTTGATAGCATCCTGCGGGATAGAAACAATCCCTAAATAATAAAATTCATATACTTCCGTAATAGCCACAATTTGATCTTCCGGATTATCCCAACCATAGACCTCATTGAACGTTATGGTATGCTCGCTAACAGCCACCTGTTTTCGTTCTCCGCTTTTACGCCATACGCCATCATTATCCACCATCCATCTTGCGCCAGCAATATTTGCCTCCTCTGGTTTTATGTTGACCTGTAATAGTGCTTCATTCTGAATGTAAAAACTATCTATCTCCAGCTTTTCTCCAGCTTGAATGCCAATTAAAGGTATTATCGATGGTTTTTGCCAACCATATATGGGATAAAATTCCACATAGTCAAAATATATAATTGGCATCCAAATATCTTCATTTGTATTTGTATTTACAGCAAATTCAACGGTTTCTCCGCTACTATGCCATGATCCATCTCCTCCATAAATCGACCAAGAACCTAACGCTTCTCTCGGATATATATTGATCGTGATGCTTGCTTTTGGCGTATCAATATCCGAAATGGTGATGGTTTGCACATAAGGAGAACCTCGCCCCGGAGATTCTAATAGAGTCACAGTAAAATTTCTGGATAATGCATAAGAACTATTGCTAAGAATGGAAATAGGAATGGTTTTCGTGGAAGTATCGTTAGCATCCCATGTGATAATCCCAGAAGTAGGCGCCTGAAAATCCACGCCATTGATTGCTGTGCCATCTGTAATACTATAAGTTGCGGTTAAAGTGCCGTAAGCGCCTCCGGTTCTCGTAACATTTACAAAGATTGTCCCTGCATTTTCAGCTATAGTATCCGTTAATTTTTCAAATTGAAACGTTCCGATAGAAGGCGGAGGCGGTACTAAATATAAAAATCCTTGTCCGTTTTCTCCAACAACCTGAACAGGTGTTAAGCGATTCGTTGTCGTTCCATCGCCTAGCTGACCATCGTCATTTCTTCCCCATGCCCAAACTGTACCATCTTGTTTTAAAACTACGGTATGTTCCTCTCCTCCGCTAATAGCAGCAACGTTGCTAATTCCAGCAACCTGAACTGGTGTTAAACGATTCGTTGTGGTTCCATCGCCTAGCTGGCCGCTAGTGTTCTTCCCCCATGTCCAAACCGTACCATCTTTCTTTAAGGCAATTGTATGATCATCTCCTGCTGAAATAGCAATTACATCAGAAATATCACTAACAACAGATGGTATTAATCGATCAGTTGTTTTTCCACTTCCAACCTGTCCATAGTGATTCCATCCACAGGCCCAAACTGTACCATTCTGTCTTAACGCAACTGTATGGTTAAGCCCTGTCGCAATGGAGATGATCTTAGAAAAACCATCAATTGGATTTGCAAATGAATGATAATCCCAAGCACCACCTCTATCCCCAAACACACCTAAACTGCCATCACCCCATCCCCAAACTGTACCATCTTGCTTTAAAGCAATTTTATGGTCACGGCTCGACGCAATCGCAATGACATTACTAAGACTCCTCGTATATCCTTGCATACATTCTTGTACCTGCACAGGTGTTAACACTATATCATTATTTATTGTTCCATTTCCAATCTGGCCAAAATTATTTTGACCCCATGTCCAGACTGTTCCATCTTGCTTTAAAGCCATTCTATTTGCAATGGCAGCTACATTTGATAGTCCACTTACCTGAACTGGCGTTGAACGGTTAATTGTTGTTCCATCACCAAGTTGACCGACATCGTTCTTTCCCCAAGCCCAAACCGTTCCATCTTCCTTTAAGGCTATTGTATGAGCCAATCCAGCTTCAATATCAATTACATTAGATATACCACTGACTTGTACAGGTGTTAAACGATCTTGTTGAGTTCCATCTCCAAGTTGTCCATACTCATTTTTTCCCCATGCCCATACAGTACCATCTTGCTTTAAAGCGACTGTATGTGATGGGCCGCATGCAATTTCTCCCCTTTCATAAGTCGATATAGCTAAACTAGCTTCAACAGTTTGTCCTACCGTATCTGTTACGACAACTTTAGCTGTATAATTTCCTATTCCCATATAGGTATGGTAAGCATTTTGTAGAGTGCTGGATTGTCCGTCACCAAAATCCCAGTTATAGCTTAAAGGTGTTAAGCCTCCTGATACGCTCAAATTAAAATTGACTAAAAGAGGCACATCACCACCACTTATAGTATTTGGATCCATAGAAATAGAAATTGGAGGCGTGTAAATTAAATTTAGAAATCCCTGTCCATTTTGTTCTAAAACCTGTACTGGTGTTAAAGCATATCCGTTCACGCTGCCAATGCCAAGCTGCCCGTATGTATTATCTCCCCAAGTCCAAACCGTTCCATCCTG
>PDZT01000180.1 GCA_002753105.1 Deltaproteobacteria bacterium YD0425bin50
CGATCTAGAATATCTCAGACCCGAAGCCCTCTTATTTCAAACAGGATACATTACTATTAAAAATGTAAATGATTTTATTTATACCTTTGATTATCCCAATCAGGAAGTTAAAATTTCTTTCCTGAAATACCTTATGTACAGCTTTGTTCCGGGCAACGGAAGTGACCAGTCGCTATTTTTAAGACTTCCCCGATATTTGGAACAGGAAGATATGAATGCTTTTTTTGAAACGGTATCCTCTATATTTGCATCTATCCCGTATATGTTGGAAATCAAAAGAGATGAAGCCTATTTCCATACGGTATTTTATCTGATTGTATGCGCTTCCGGCGTCAATGCTCACAGCGAAGTCTTGACCTGCACAGGCCGAATTGATCTGTTGATCGAATTTTCAAACAAATTGTTTATTATTGAATTCAAGTGCAATCAAAATGCAGAAACAGCAATCGCTCAGATTCGTGACAAAGCCTATGATCAGCCATATAGGCAAAAAGGAAAAAAAATTATTCTGATAGGAATCAATTTTGATACGGACAAAAAAAATGTGACGGAATGGAAAGTGGTTAATGATTCATAACGTTCTTTAATCCGAAAGGAGAAATTATGATGACCAAACTTCAACGACTCCCCATAGGCGATTCATCGTTTGAAAGCATTCGTGAGGGCAACTGGCTCTATGTAGATAAAACGCGGCATATTTTTCAAATGGTGGATGAAGGAAAATATTATTTCATGTCCCGTCCAAGACGGTTTGGTAAATCTCTGACAGTTTCTACGCTGAGATGTCTGTTTCAGGGAAGGCAAGAGCTGTTTGATGGGTTATGGATCAAAGAACATACAGACTGGGAATGGAAAATTCATCCGGTGATTCTTATTGATTTTAACGGAATCAGTCATGATACACCAGATAATTTTAAATCTGGATTAATGAGTCATCTTAAAGATATTGAAGATGGGTATGCTATATCAATTGAAGAACCTTTGTTAAAAGAACATTTCAGGAAAATGATTCGTTCGGTTTATGAAAAATTGAATATGCCAGTGGTCATTTTAATTGATGAATATGACAAGCCTTTGATTGACCATTTAGGAAAAGGTGAAGAATTTCTCGACATTGCAAAAAAAAACAGGGATATTTTAAAATATTTCTTGGGAGTGCTTAAAGATGGAGATGTCTCTTCTGTTTTGCGGTTTGTATTTATTACCGGTGTATCCAAATTCAGTAAAGTTTCAATTTTTTCAGAATTGAATAACCTCAAAGACATTACCATGAATGAGACGTATGCAGATATGCTTGGATATACTCAGGAAGAACTAGAAGCTTACTTTGAATCCTATATTGCCTGTTTTTCTGAGAAACGAGGAATTTCAACATCTGAAATAACCGAAAGATTGAGACTTCATTATAACGGTTATCGGTTTTCAGAAAAAGAGATAAAAGTGTATAATCCGTTTTCTATTTTAAAAGCACTAGATGAAAAAGCGTTCAAAAACTACTGGTTTGAAACGGGTACGCCGACATTTTTGATCACTCTTTTAAGAGAAAAAAATTATCCAGTTGTAAAAATTGAAAATTTGCAGTTGGATGAACAACTCTTCAGTGTTTACGATCTAGAACATCTCAGACCCGAAGCCCTTTTATTTCAAACAGGATACATTACGATCAAAAATGTAAGTGATTTTATTTATACCTTTGATTATCCCAATCAGGAAGTTAAAATTTCTTTCCTGAAATACTTTATGTACAGCTTTGTTCCGGGCAACGGAAGTGACCAGTCGCTATTTTTAAGACTTCCCCGATATTTGGAACAGGAAGATATGAATGCTTTTTTTGAAACGGTATCCTCTATTTTTGCATCTATCCCGTATATGTTGGAAATCAAAAGAGATGAAGCCTATTTCCATACGGTATTTTATCTGATTGTATGCGCTTCCGGCGTTAATGCTCACAGCGAAGTGTTGACGTGTACAGGCCGAATTGATCTGTTGATCGAATTTTCCAACAAATTATTTATTATTGAATTCAAGTGCAACCAAAATGCCGAAACAGCAATCGCTCAGATTCGCGACAAAGCCTATGCTCAGCCATATAGGCAGAAAGGGAAAAAAATTATTCTGATAGGAATCAATTTTGATACGGAAAAAAAAAATGTGACGGAATGGAAAGTGGTTAATGATTCATAACGTTCTTTAATCCGAAAGGAGAAATCACGCTGACCAAACTTCAACGACTCCCCATAGGCGATTCATCGTTTGAAAGCATTTTCAGCTAATTTATTTAATTCATCTACTGTACCTGTATAGCAAATAGATAGGTGTAGTTACGAATTTAGAATACGATTGGGTATAAATGAAAAATGACAGTGGCAACATACAAAATCAAGCAATAAATACATACGGTAAGCACGATTGAATCGGATTTTAATTTCAGCGCGGTGCCTTTTGATCGTTTAAGACTGGGCATTAGATGATGTTTAAAATAAAAACTATTTGCCTCATCTAAAAGTAAATGAAGGATACATCCGGAAAACATGGCTGATGCAGCAATTAGTGCTAATTTTTGAGAAGATTGCACAAACAGTAAATAGACAAGCTCAGCACTCAAAATGGAAAATGGAATACTGTGGAATATCCCACGATGTACTGTAAGTCTTTTAATGAGTGTCCCCACACCATAAAACAAGAACAGATAGCTTAACGTAAAATAAGAAATAATCCATTCTGGCGAATTATCGCCTAATGGAATAACCTTAGGCAATAACAAACTTGGGATCATAATGGAAATGAGTTGAAACATCAGATGGAGAGGTTTTCCGGTATCACTATCTACATCAGGAAGCAGCGCACCAGTTGTTGCCATAATAAACACTGAAGCACCTTGAAATGGATTCAGGTGATACACACTTATTCCAAGTGTTGAAAAGCCTGCACCACAAATAAAACCGCTATATAAATGTACATTAAAGCTTGCCATAATGTCTTTCTTTGTGTTGATCAAGATCGTTGAATATCATGTATTCGCTTTCTGTCGTTCAACCCGAATATTTAATAGAATAGCCATGGCGATTGATCCATAGGCAATAAAACTCCTGAAATACTCTCCAAGAGCTGCGTTTGCAAACATATTTTGACCTGCCTGTGGCGTTACAATATAAAGCGAATGAAAAAGGAATATCCCAATAAATACATGTCGGATTTTCGCCTCCCGGATTGTTGCGCCGCCTGCAAGGATTGCAGCGCAGGAAAATATATCTGAATTCATGTGCGCCGTATATACATTCACCATGCCGATATTCTGAAGAAAAATAATCTGTCCAAGACAGGCAAACACCGTAGAAATAATTATCGCCTTTATTCTAGTATTATCAGTGTTAATTCCAGCAAGCTCTGCTGACATCCGGTCTATGCCAACCGCGCGAAACTGCTGTCCTAATCGTGTACTTAACATAAATTTCAGAACAACCGCTGCAATTCCCGCAATAAACAACATAAACAGAGGGAATTCTATGCCATGTATATCCATAAGCCATAACTTGTCGATGATATTTCTGTAAGGCGCAAGATCAACCATATCCCGGATACCTACACCTCGAGATAAAAGCATTTCACTGTTATGAGATCGGATAAATGAACCATAGCCCACAAGAAAAATAAACTCGTATATACCAGCGCCTAAAATTCCTATGATGATTGTGGCAATCATTTCACGGCCTTTGACTCGGTTCAGATAAGTTCCAATAGCATAACCGCAGATAATTGAAATAATAACCCCTGAAAAGACAGCGCCACTAATTCCATATATCCCGGGCACTTTTAAATCCAGCATAATTATCCAGCCGGCCTGTGCGCACATTGCGCCAATAATAATTGAAAAATTAAGACCCATTCCTGCAATCACAGGAATGACAAGTGCAAGCACTAAAAGTGAATTTCTGACGACCCGAATAATGACTTCATTGGCAACAAATTGTAAATTCAGACCAGAATAGTAAAATGCGACTATCGATAAAACAGCAAAAAAAAATGGAGTGGGATTTATTGTGCGGATTGTCGATTGTCGATTGTCGATTGGTGAGTTGATCATGCTTCCTCTGAAACATGACTTATTTTCGCAAGTGCATAAAGTATAATACAACTTGTTACGATCATTCTAATGATTTCAGCCATCTGAGGCATCAACAGCATGTTTGCTACAGGCAACGAAAGAAGATAGAGTGACTGATACAGCACGACGCCAAGCAGCGCATGTCTCAAAAAAAAACGTTTACCCGAACTTCCTCCGAGAAGAAGTGCTGAAACAGCAGGAAAAGAAGCCATAAGCGGCGCATCATATAGCTCAATAAAACCGTACTGTTGTGCGTATATACATGTCCCTATGGCTACAAGTGTCGTAGATATAATGACAGATAATATCCTTATACCTTCGATATTTACACCGTTAATTCTGGCAAATGATTCATTCTCACCTGCGGCATTCATCATCATCCCTGTTTTTGTTCTGGAAAATAAAAAAAGGAAAAGCAGTATCATTCCTATAAACATAAAAGAACCAACAGGTATGATCAGTTCGCCTATCCTGAATTGCATAAAATGATACAGTGATTTTTCCCAGAAATCCTTCAGTCCTATGGTATTTCTTAATCCGCTTTGTCCAAGTATCCATACCATCTGCGGGTGAGTAAACGGCGCAACTACCCAGAAAAGACACATGATAGAGACAATTGAAAAACCGATAAATGTAGCGGCAATTTCTTCTCTGCCTTTTACCTTGTTTAAGATACGTCCGTATATCGCCCCAGCGACTATTGCAAATGGCATTGAAACAGCAATGGAACAAAAAAATCCTAATAATCCTTTACCGCCAGCATTTGCAGTTATCACCATACCTAATAATCCTGAAACAGCGCCTACCGGCACCCCGAAGTTAAGACCAGCGCCACTGTTTACCATTGGAATCAGCGATACCACAACGACGGAATTTAATATTAGTCTGACAACTAAATCATTAAAAATCGTTGAAGCCGCAATATCTATTTTTAATGCTATGAAAAATAAAGTTACAATAAAAGAAATGATAATAATCTGTGGAAGATGAGGTAGATATTTTTTCATGAGTGAATAGACTGTCCTGAAAAAGCAAGCGCAAACTCTTCGTTAGATGATTCTGGCTCAAGAATTTTAAAAACATTTCCTTCATAAACAACTGCAATCCGGTCACAAACTCTGATAAGCTCATCCAGTTCGCTTGACACAATGATCATTGTTGTTTTTTGTTCTCTGTTCATTTCAAGAAGCATATGTAAAATCATTTCTTTTGCGCCAATATCAATTCCTCGGGTCGGCTCAAAAATCATCATGATTAATGGAGATAACGCTATAGCTCGGGCAAGAATGACTTTCTGCTGATTTCCTCCGCTGAGTTCTCCAACTTTCTGCTTAGGACTGGTACATCTGATATCCAATCGATGTATAAATGATTCAGCCATGTTTTGCAAACTTCTGAACTTAATCAGACCCAATCTCGTTAAAAATGTATTTTTCACACTAATCAGCGTAAAAGCAATATTATCTGCAACGGTATGTTCAGGTAATATACCATCTCTTCGTCTTTCTTCTGGAATGTAATATAGGCCTGATTGAATAAGCGCTTTTATATTTCCGGGTTTGATGTTGACATCATTGATAGTTATGTCTGCCTGTGAATTGATCAGACCCATCACAGCTTTTCCAATAAGCATCTGTCCCTGTCCGCTTTGCCCTGTAATTCCTAGTATTTCACCTTGGTTTACATAAAGAGAAAAATTTTTCAGCATTTCCCCACCGGAATTGCAATTCATTTTATGAATTACAAAAACAGGGCGATTATTCATCACGGAATGACGATGCGTTTTAGACGCACGTCCGGCAATATTCCCCAGCATTGCGCAGGCAATTTCTTCAGCAGAACTTTTCTCAGCTTCAACCATTTTGACAAGGTTTCCATCACGTAATACGGCAATTCGATTACAAATGGATAACACTTCCTCTAATCTGTGAGAAATAAAAATCACTGAAACCCCATGATGAGCCATTCTTGATATTTCCTGCATAAGGCGCGTACTGTCTTCTCGCCCAAGTACCGCAGTTGGTTCGTCCAAAATCAGCAGTTTGAGTGCACCATAAGTTTTTACCCGTGCAAATTCAATAAACTGCCTGATACTCACAGTATAATGGGTTACTTTCATCGAAGGATTGATATAGCCAAGTCCAAGCTCTGACAGAATAGTGGATGCTTCCTGAATATCATGTTTTTTATCTATAAGAGGTAACTGTAAGGAAGGATATGAGTGAAAAGGGCGTATTTTGTGTTCTCTGCCAAACATAATATTTTCAGCCGCAGTGAAATCTGGAATCAGAGCAAATTCCTGATATACCATACCAATACCCAATTTCAGTGAATCAGCAGGCGTTAATGGAGAGATTGCCTTTCCTTCAAGCTTTATCTCTCCATAAAATCCGCCTGTATCTGCAATAACCGGATTCCCTGAAAGAATGTGCATTAACGTACTTTTGCCGCTTCCATTTGCTCCAACAAGACCGAGAATTTCCCCTTTAGCAAGTGAAAGCGAAACGTTTCTTAACGCATAGGTTGACCTGAATTTTTTTGATAGATCAGCTATTGCAAGCAATTCAGTCATATTGATCGCACAGTTTCCCTTCCACCTTGACGGGGGAAGATTAGGATGGGGGTGAAAGAATGCCTTAAATCAATAAATAATTGAATCCATAATAATCAGATAATAATTTGTCATCCCCGGTTTCATGGGATTAAATGTTACATTCACGCCGGAAATATCTTTTGCGAGAGTTTTCAGTTGGTCTATATTCGTCACTTCCATTTTTTTCTCAATAGCCGCTTTGGCGACTTCAAATCCGAATGTAGGTAAAAATATGCTGACAGAAATAGGCCACGTTGATAACCTACCCGTCATATTTCCCGCTTTGACCTTATCTTTAATCATCTTATTAATCATGTCAAAATGAGTTGATTCCTCGGGTTTGATTTCAAGGCCAAGCGCAGCAGGAAATCCCTGAAGCGGAGTCGGGCAACACTGTTCGGGCATAATAAAACCAAGTTCCATAGCTTTTGCAATAATGACATCCTGCATGGGGCAATTTGTTCCAAACACAGCAGTATCCTTACCAAATTTTGCGATTTGTCTTGGAATATCCTCCTGAAGAAACTGTAACATGACCTGTCTGTTACTCCCAGCCTGTGGATCAGGCGTAAGCACTTCCACAAATTGCATTTGTTGATTTTCGCATGTCTGCTTCATCATATCCTTTCTTTTGGATATCACTTCTTTAGCAATATGACTTGGAAATGAATAATGAATAAATGTTTTAGCGCCCATTTTTTTTGCTTTCAATGGAATCGATTCGCCGCGTCTGACCCAGTCTGTATCCAGTGCCAGATTAACATATTTGGCCATCATATCTGGATCATCCCAGATAGGAGCGGTGATAACGATCATGTCCGGTCTCTTGTCTTTTACTTTCTGAATCGCCGGAAGTATGCCGCTGTTTCCACAGGAAATAACAATTGCCTTCACATCCTTGTCAAAAGCAAGACTTGCGATCTGGGTAATGCCTGTTTCCTGCTCTTTGGAAAAATTGTCTGGGAGAATAATATGCTTTGTCATCCCGGGGTATTTTTTACTTAAAGCATCGGCAGCTCTAAACTCCTCCTCGCTTCGAGAAAGAGATGGCGTTACAATTCCAATTTTATAATCTGCAGCAAACCCAGCAATAGCTGTTCCCAAAGATATTACCATAGCCAACACACCCATTAAATACCATTTTTTAAACATGTTTCCTCCTTAATTCAGGGGTTAAAAAAATTATTAAGTTTACATATCCATATGTTATATCATGAGCCAAGCATTTCTAAAAACGCTTCGATCCTTGTCTCAAGCTGCCCGATATCATTTTCTGAATAATCCGTTACAATTTGAAGGTAGCCTTTTTTAAATCGCTGCTGAAGTGCTTCTTTAATTTGAAATGCTTCGACATTATACGTATGACAGGCATTCCACGTCAAATCAATTACACCGTCAACCTTGAACTGATCAATAAGTTTTCCAATAAGCTCAATTCTTCGAGTGTTGGGTGTCATACAGGCACACGCAATGTTGAGATATCTTTCTGCAAGAGCGTGAATAGGATCAACGTATTCACTGACGAGCTGGCTGGTTGATTTCAAGCCCCCGCAGGTTTCCATAGCCACAACAACTCCGCCCACTTTTTCAATCAAATGCAACACCTTTTTATTGGTATTTGGACAGCCGGTGAAAAGAATCCTCGGTCGTTTTTGCATCTGATCCAAAAATGACTTTGACAAAGAACGTTGACGAAGTTGC
>PDZT01000181.1 GCA_002753105.1 Deltaproteobacteria bacterium YD0425bin50
AGTTATATTTCGGAGACAGTACAGGTTTATTTCTAACATGAATGACAATATTTCTACTATTATTCAAATTATCTGATACCGTAACCGTATAATCTCCTAGTTCATCTGGCGCTTTAAATTGCACGCTTGGCCCTTTGTATCCTTCTGATGGAATAAACGAACCACCCACAGGCGCTGTCCAGATCAATTCGCTCATACCGCCAGTTGCTTCCAGTTCAACCACTTCGCCGCGGCTGACTGTTTTTTCTGATACTGCCACAATAATGACATTGCCAACAGAAAAAGTAATTGACGCAGTTACACTTTTTCCAGATGCATCATACACGGTCAGCACATCATCTGTAGTAATATTCGGCGCAGTATAAGTGACGGTGCTTTGATTCACTGTTGCAGAACCGTTCTTGGTTGTGGCTGTGTAAGGTGATTTGCCGCCTGAAATAGTGAAGGAATGCATGCTGCTTACTTCTGAAATACTTAGAATACTTGGCGAAATGATCAGAGGAGCAATAAACTGTGAAGACATATCAAACAATGCAGTAATGGTTTTGGTATTATTCATTTTTACTGTCAGCGGATTCGCTAAACCACTTGCATCCCGAGTCCAGCCTTTAAATTCATATCCTGTATCAGGTTCAGCAAGTAAAACAACTGATTCATTGCAGGCATAGGCTGATTTTAATGGATTTATGGTTACTTTACCATGTTCTGCGGTTACATTCAGGGTAAAGGCTGTTACATTTTCAGAGAATGTAGCGGTAATGGTATGATTATCTGTAATATTAGTGAAAGTGTAAGAGGTAACTGCTCCTACTGAAACCCCATCTATGGTTACTTCGGTAATCTGATAACAGGTGTTGGGTGTGATATTGAAGGTTTGGTCTGCTCCCCGATTTAAAGATAATGAGCCAGATGGAGAAATGCTACCTCCTGTTCCGGCTACGGCTGTTATTGTGTAATTGTTAATAACAGAGGTAAAACTAGCAGCAATAGTTTGGTTGGAGGACACGTTGCTTATGGTATAAGTTGAAACTTTTCCAACCGATGTTCCATTAACCTTCACATCTTCAATTTCATACCCGCTATTGGCTGTCATGGTAAATGTTTGACTTGCATCTTGATTTACCGATACCGATCCTGTTGGGGAAATGCTTCCACCGGTTCCGGCTGATGCTGTGATGGTATATGTTTTTACTTTAAAACTAGCAGTAATAGTTTGATTAGACGTTACATTGCTTATCGTATAAGTTGAGACTTTTCCAACCGATGTTCCATTGACTTTTACATCTTCAATTTCATAACCAGTATTGGCTGTCATGGTGAATGTTTGACTTGCATCTTGATTTACCGATACCGATCCTGTTGGGGAAATGCTTCCACCGGTTCCGGCTGATGCTGTGATGGTATATGTTTTTACTTTAAAACTAGCAGCAATAGTTTGGTTGGAGGACACGTTGCTTATGGTATAAGTTGAAACTTTTCCAACCGATGTTCCATTAACCTTCACATCTTCAATTTCATACCCGCTATTGGCTGTCATGGTAAATGTTTGACTTGCATCTTGATTTACCGATACCGATCCTGTTGGGGAAATGCTTCCACCGGTTCCGGCTGATGCTGTGATGGTATATGTTTTTACTTTAAAACTAGCAGTAATAGTTTGATTAGACGTTACATTGCTTATCGTATAAGTTGAGACTTTTCCAACCGATGTTCCATTGACTTTTACATCTTCAATTTCATAACCAGTATTGGCTGTCATGGTGAATGTTTGACTTGCATCTTGATTTACCGATACCGATCCTGTTGGGGAAATGCTTCCACCGGTTCCGGCTGATGCTGTGATGGTATATGTTTTTACTTTAAAACTAGCAGCAATAGTTTGGTTGGAGGACACGTTGCTTATGGTATAAGTTGAAACTTTTCCAACCGATGTTCCATTGACTTTGACATCTTCAATCTCATAACCGCTATTGGCTGTAATGGTAAATACCTGATTTGCACCTTGATTGACAGATACCGTTCCTGTTGGGGAAATAGTTCCACCGGTTCCGGCTGATGCTGTAATGGTATATGTTTTTACTTTAAAACTAGCAGCAATAGTTTGGTTGGAGGACACGTTGCTTATGGTATAAGTTGAAACTTTTCCAACCGATGTTCCATTGACTTTTACATCTTCAATTTCATACCCGCTATTGGCTGTAATGGTAAATACCTGATTTGCACCTTGATTGACAGAAACCGAGCCTGTTGGGGAAATAGTTCCACCGGTTCCGGCTGATGCTGTAATGGTATATGTTTTTACTTTAAAACTAGCAGCAATAGTTTGATTAGACGTTACATTGCTTATCGTATAAGTTGAGACTTTTCCAACCGATGTTCCATTGACTTTGACATCTTCAATTTCATACCCGCTATTGGCTGTAATGGTAAATGCCTGATTTGCACCTTGATTGACAGAAACCGAGCCTGTTGGGGAAATAGTTCCACCGGTTCCGGCTGATGATGTAATGGTATATGTTTTTACTTTAAAACTAGCAGCAATAGTTTGATTAGACGTTACATTGCTTATCGTATAAGTTGAGACTTTTCCAACCGATGTTCCATTGACTTTGACATCTTCAATCTCATAACCGCTATTGGCTGTAATGGTAAATGTTTGACTTGCACCTTGATTTACCGATACCGAGCCTGTTGGGGAAATAGTTCCGCCGGTGCCTGCTGATGCTGTGATGGTATATTGTGGATTGGTGGATACATTTGTTGCGAAACGAACCGCTCGAAGGTTATACGATCTTGTTTTAAAGTCAGCTATGCCATTATCGTACCCATCGGTAAACCCAACACACCAAGCGTAATCTGTGCGATATACAAAAGTAGTGCTTGCCCAATAGTAAGGTGAATGACATGAAAATAATGAATTCATAGCAGGATAACCTTTACTTTTATCCGATATACTTAATAATTCATTTAAATTTGGTAATCTCCAATCGGAATATCCAGCTAATGTAAGATTTTCACAATATGCCATTGCATCTTTCCACGATTTCCCTACTACATCATCTTTTTGCCACATTAATCCCGTATCTTTATCGGTTACTGTTCCATCCCCATTATCAACAATCACATGAATTAAAGGATTTAATGATTTACATGAAGGGAGGCGGACAGAGCGAACATAACACTGGTACGACTTAACGCTGTGGGACACGTTACCATAGTAAAAACCAACGCTCCATGCGTGATCCGTTTTTGGTATGTGAGTAGTTCCAGACCAATAATCGGCTGATTGGCATGAAAACACAGAATTGGTAGTAGAATCAGGAGTACTTTTACTTTCATCAGATATACTAGATAATTCGTTTGTATTTGGCAATCTCCAATCAGAATATCCAGCCAATGATAAATTGTCACAGTAACTCTTTGCATCATCCCAAGTCCGCTTAACCCCGTCATCACTTTGCTGCCACATCAAGCCGGTGTTCAAGTCAGTTATCGTACCGTCACCATTGTCTTGAAACCGCTGTTTAGTACTGTGATACTGAGCATCCTGACCATAAAAAGTTTCACCCTCAGACGGACAAGCTATTTCACTATAATCATTATAACATTTTTCCTGACCGGTATCAGGAATAACAGTACATTCAGCAGCGGCAAGGCTGAATGTAGCAGCAATGGTGTGATTCGCTGTTACATTACTGAACGTATAAGTAGAAACCGTACCAACAGATGTTCCGTCAACGTTGACATCTGTAATCTGGTAGCCTGAATTCGCTGTGATAGTAAAAGATTGACTGCCACCTTGGGTCACTGAAACTGAGCCTGATGGTGTAATGCTTCCACCGGTTCCGGCTGTAGCTGTGATGGTAGGATTAGATGGAGCTTGAACTTGTCCGCTATGTATTTTAATATTATCTAACCATATATTATATCCTCCATACATTTCCCATTTAATATTATGCGTGCCAGAGGGAAGCGCTCTTTCATAATGTATCCAGCACTGGTTAGGGGTACCATCAAATCGATCATATTCAGTACCATCTATAGAAAACCTAGCATGATAATCAACGGCTGTAGTTTTAATATCAAATGAAATTGCAGTAGCATTAATTGTCGTTAAAGAAAGATAATCTCCGGCTGAACCGTTTAAATAGATTGATTTACTTGAATTATAACCACTGTTATCAATTGACCAATTTCCAAGCGGTGTAAATGTATTTGGAATTACGCTATCTTCAAAGTTATATGAAACTGTCGCCTGTGCCAGTGAAACTTGAGATGCATTGGTTCTTGCTTCATTCAAAACTATATAACTTCCTGTGCTTCCATAGTTATCCCATAGCACTAGCATTATGTTTCCAGTTTCAACCAGATGCCATCTTTCAGTTGATACAGTAGTATTTTCAGTATGAAATACCGATCCTCCGGCATTATCATAATTCGATGTCGCTGTTACAGCGTTCACTGTTTTATCGGTATTAATTGTAAATCGAGTATAATACCATGTGTCATTTGAGATAACTTTTGAGCCGTTAAAAGACCAAGCTGTAGTAAACCCTCCTGCACTAGCTGTATTGCTGATAAGAACACCGGGCCCCATATAGGTTCCATTACCATTGGCTTTCCATTTTATATAAATTTCCTTCCCTGAAAAATTATAAAAATTTTTACTTACAAGGTAATTTCCTCTACGAGAACCCGAACCATAAATTTTGATACCTTCTGCAGTTTCTTCCATGTTACCGCAGAATTGTTTATCCCAGTTTGAAAGCGTCATAGGAATTGAATTATAGGTCGATTCCGTAACCAGTTTTACATTATCTACAAGCGCTTCGATGGAAGTTGAGTTGTTATTACAGGAAACCATTTGTATGCCAAGATAACGTAACGCTTCATTATCTAAATTGAAATTTGGACTTTCATGTGAAATGAGCGCTACACCTGATGAATAGACCGTATATTTTAAAATTTTTGTGGATGCATTATAAGATAACTCATTTTGGTACCATGCATTGGTTGTCCAATGAGCTGTTGTATTTACTGGGGCAGCAATATACCCGGCTGTCGTGCCAAGATTAAATAATTTTCCGCCATTGTGATCGGCTACATAACTAAATTCTCCAATTGCATATTTCGTTGTTCCCCAATTATTACAACTTGTATTGGCATAGTTCAAAAAATCTTGATTATTGGTTAAACCAAATAAAAATTTAGTGTCAAAATCAGCCCGTGTAATTTTCACATCATATGTTAACGTAAAACTACCCGATAATGTTTTTTGCAAATCCACATATGCAGCAGCAGCATCAGGTTTATAGTGGTTTACATAATACGCTTGATTGGTTGCGTCCCAGTATAATTTTGAAGCGTTACTGGATACCCATCCCGGATCGGCAAAAAAGTCTTCCGATATTAGGGTTTCTCCAAATGCTGATGTTAGGGTTAACAGCGCAATAATAAACATCAAAAACAACTTTTTCATAAATGATTTTCCTCCTTATCTTAAACTTCGATTTATAGGATTTAAGGATTTCCAAAAGGATAATCCTCAAAATCCACAATATTATTAAAAATGAACTATGATAATGCTGAAATGCTGAAATGCTGAAATGCTGAAATGCTGAAATGCTGAAATGCTATGGGATATGTTGGGTTTGTCAAGTTATTTTTTTGAAATTTTGAGATTTTTTTCATAAAGAATTGTTTTGTTCCAATTGTCTCTATCATTTCAGTGGGCGATTAATTCGTATAAGCTGCGATGAACAAAATTGAGATAATTTTATTTAGAAAAGCGAGAATAGTCAAATAGAAAAATAAACAGAACTCAGAATTTCAGACTTCGTCAATTTAACCAGAGGTGAATTGAGTTTATAGGAATGATGGGGAATTAATCCAATGATCTCGGCAAACTACTTGAATTTTCCTCGCAGAATTATACCATCGTGGTCATGTTTACAGTGAAGAGAAACACAGAGGGTTTATTTTTTTTTCATTATCTTAATGCCAAATCTTCCTTTACCTTCACGAAGCGGCTCACGTCCAAATAAACGAACCGTTTCGTAATGTTGATTTACCCAGCTCATCATTTTTTTCCCATAATTAAAATCTTGACCAAAATAACCAACACCATAGTACGATGTATCTACATGAACTATAACAAAATAATCAGGAAAATGCTTAATAAAGTCATCCAAAATGACATCTTCTTTAAATAAAATGAATTCAGGGACAATAACACTGGTAAATCGTGTTGGATTTATTCTTTTGGTTAAGTAGTTGAATATAACACCTTCGGGTAACACAACAACCGTTTCTTGTTGTCCAACATTTGAATTAATCCATTCAATCGTTTTAGCCGCGTAATAAGCGCGTCCAGCATCAACGTTTGGATGAAAACATACAATCCGGTCGCTATCGCTGCCAACAGGAAATATTTTCAATTTATAAATATCATAACTTATGATCACGCAGTTTCCAGTAATTATAAGAATCATCATAACAATACCATTACGAAAAAAATGATCACCTGATAATTTCTTGTCAAATGTTGGAAAAAACCAAAGTAACATAATAATGAGAAGAATAACAGAGAATGGTGTGAGAAAAAAACCATAAAAAGATAGGGTACAGGCGAACCAAACTTTAAATAATAAAACCATGGAAAACACAGACCATGAAAGGAGTATAATAAGTCGATATGAATCCACTTCGTTTTTGGTGGGTAATTTTAGATAGGTTGTAAGCAGAATTAGAAACGATATAAAATTGAATACAGGAAACGACACACCTATTTTGTGAGGATCGATAAAGAATGCCAAGCTAATAATGACTAAAAAACAAATTATACATACGCATCGAATGATAAAGTTAGTTTTATTTTTACTATAAATCAAATTTAAAACATATATCATACCTAAGATCAAAATGGCTATAGCGGTATGAAAGAACATGGTGGTAAGGTTATAAACAATGTTGTCAAGTCCCATACAGCGAATATAAAAGAGATTAGCAGTGATATTTTTATTGAAAAGAATTTTCCATGAAATAAAAATTGAAGCGACAGTATCCTGTATGGGCATAACGGTACAAAAATAAAGAAAAAAAGATACGAATGGAATCATCGAGGCTAACAGGAATATGCCAATTGTTTTTCCTGTATTAGGCGAAAGGGTTTTATGGTTGCAGAATAAGATAAAGAAGAATGTTGTAGCTGCGAATGCTGCAAGAAATATTTCTACTTTGGTAAGGAAGATAAGTCCAAATATCAATCCAGCTAATATTAAGTGATAGTTCAGTCTTTTCGTGATAAAGTTATACAGTTGATATATCAGAAAAAGTGAAAGGATAATACCATGAGTCGCTTCGTGGCAATAAGGACTAATGAAGTTATAATTACCTTCCATCAAAAAATATGTCGAAAACGCAAATACAAAAATGATAATTACACAGCTTATATATGCTGTTAATTGTGAAGTTATTTTATAAAGGAAGAGATATAAGACAACTATAAATAGTGCTAATTCTATGATATTTGATACGATAAGAACTGTATATGATACTCCGAAAATTTTAAATAAAAATGCGTTAAAATATGCAGAAAAAGGGCCAAAAATGTGTGCTATATCTTTATAAAGTATTCGGCCGGAATTAATCTGCCAAGGGTTATAAAGTTCTCGTCCAAAGTCGACTAAAATATTTGGCCATTTACGCCAACTCCAATAAATCATAATAAAAAAGAATAGTGTTAAAGTTATTGGAGGGATTATACTAAAAATAATAATTTTAATCTGTTTTTTATTTAGCATTTTACATTAGTATAACGATAAACATATGATACATGTACCCTTATAGAAAGATACTATAGATTTTCAGGTTTTTGATTTATAATTTCCAAAAAATCAGAGCGTTACCTATTTTCTTTTTTGAAATTAATTGAAAAGCAAAAGCTATACATATCAAGGAAATTAAATTGTGCAATAGAAAATTATTTTCCAATACCATTGACATCTATTTTATTGCTTTATATAGATGAACATATTTATAAAACATCACATAGGGATAGTGCGAATGCCTTGTTGTACTCAAATTAGTGACGGGGTATATGTAGTTGGCCCACCTGAAAATCCAGTATTTTTACTTGATACAGATATGCCTTTTGTAATTGACGGTGGTTTTTCTTTTTTAACAAGCGTTTATCTCGATGCAATCAAACATATATTAGGAAATAGACCTCTCCATTGTTGCTTTTTGACTCATTCTCATTTTGATCATTGTGGATCTGTCGCTTATTTCAAACAGCAGTATCCAGAATTAACCGCGTTTGCCTCTGGTGTGGCTCAAAAAGTGTTTAATAGATCGGAAGAGCGTCG
>PDZT01000012.1 GCA_002753105.1 Deltaproteobacteria bacterium YD0425bin50
TTGGGCTGCGCGATGTTTGTGATGTTGCTGGGTTTCCAGTGCTTTAGTCATCCCATTGATTTTAGTCGCCATCTCCTTGTTTTTCAGTTCAAGTGTATCTATACTTTGCTGCTTGACTTGGAGTTCCTGAGTCAGTTCATTAATTTTAGACGATCTATCCTTATGTTTCGTTTCAAGCGTATCAATAGTTTGCTGTTTGGATTCAAGTGCCTTTGTGAGTTCAGTCACCATATCCTTGTTTTTCAGTTCAAGCATATCAATGCTTTGCTGTTTTGTTTCAATCTCTTTAGTAAGCGTATTTAATTGAATTATTTTATTCTGGTTGTCCTTTTCGATTTCATCAATACGCTGCTTCTTTTGGTCAAGTTCTTTTGAAAGCGCATCAATTTGTTTTGCCTTCTCTTCATTTATAGTATTTAATCCTGAAATTTTTGTCTGTTGATCAAGAACATCTTTGCTGAGCTGCTCAATCGTTTGTAGTCGCTGAATTTCTTTTTTAACTCCTTCAGTTTTGATGCGATCTTGTTCCTGATTTAATTCATCATTTTTTTGAGTGAGCCGCTGTATTTCTTCTGTCAATTGAGTTTCAATGTCTTTGTTCACTTGTGCTAATTCCTGAATTTGTTCCGAACATTGACTTTCTGAAACTGACTTTTCAGAAATTACAGTTTTAAGTTGGCTGTCAAGTGCAGTGAGTTGGGTTTCATATTTTTCTTTTGTTGATTTTAAATCAGTACCTAACTCTTCAATTCGAGTTCTTTGTTCCTGAAGCGTTTTTTTATGTTCTTGATTTTCTTCTAATAGAACAGAATTTTCTCTTTCAAGAGAAATAATCCTTTTTTTCATTAAATTGTTTTCAGATTGTAACCAATCTTCAAGATTGGTCCGTTTTTCACCACCTGTTGTAGTGGTGGTGCAAGCACATATTACACCTATCATCGTCATAATAATTGTTATTTTAATGGGTCGCATTATTCGTTTCATGTGTTTTATTAAGGTTATTCTCTTTTGTGAGTATTTCTGCCACAAATCCATTTCGGATTCCTATATAATACGCATGTCGGATTATGCAATACTTTTCACCAAAACGAATAATCAATACCTATAAGATTTTCAGATAAATAATTTCACGGCGTTATCAGTCGGAGATATACTAAAATGTATTATCTCCTCTATCTAGCCTTGTGCAATTAATTATCTGAAAATCTATATAGAGCATTTCAAAAAGATATATATGCCGAAAATTTTGATTGATTCATTTTTTTAGTTGATGAAAAGTCAATCTTTGATTATTCATAACCTAAATCGTATAAATAAGTTATCATCAACGTACAAGAAAAAGAAATTTTTTAGGAACAACTATATTATGGAAC
The DNA here is from genome assembly GCA_002753105.1 of Deltaproteobacteria bacterium YD0425bin50. Classification (GTDB taxonomy): domain Bacteria; phylum Desulfobacterota; class Desulfobacteria; order Desulfobacterales; family YD0425bin50; genus YD0425bin50. Next base: position 1,374 of record PDZT01000012.1, read on the forward strand.
ATGAAGAACAACCCAACAGGCAAGTTGAAAATTTACCCAAACCCCTTATTGTAGCTCCAGCAGGCAGCAAAGCCTCTTTTCTTTCTGCTTTAGCGGCTGGTGCGGATGCGGTATATTGTGGTTTTAAATCATTTTCTGCACGTATGGAAGCAGAAAATTTTTCGATTCAGGAATTGGCATCACTTTCAGAATTAGCTAAACAGCACGGGGTAAAGATATATATTGCCTTAAATAGTCTTCTCAAAAATGATGAATTTCATCAAGCCTCAAGACTTATTGAACAATTAAATTATCATGTTCAACCTGATGCAATCATTATTCAGGATTTTGCTTTTATTGAAATTGCAAAACAAGTTGGGTTTAAGGGCGACATCCATTTGTCAACATTATCATGTGTTACGTTACCCGGATCGCTCCAGATGATCAAAGATCGATTCGGCGTTAATCGTATTGTGCTGCCTAGAGAACTTTCAATTGATGAAATTAAACAAATGGCATCTGCTTGTCCTGATGGAATGAGCCTTGAAGTTTTTGTTCACGGCGCATTATGTTATGGCGTATCCGGAAGATGTTACTGGAGTAGTTTTCTGGGTGGAAAAAGCGGCCTTCGAGGCCGATGTGTTCAGCCTTGCCGACGCCTGTATAACTATCATGATAACAAGCAGCGCTATTTTTCATGTCAGGACTTAAAACTGGAGACGCTTGTCCGACTGCTGTCCGCAGTACCTCAAGTCGCAGCGTGGAAAATTGAAGGACGCAAAAAAGGCCCGCATTATGTTTATTATACGGTTTCTGCATATAAATTACTAAGGGATCATCCTAATGATACATCGATGAAAAAAAATGCTATTGAATTGTTGAATCAGGCATTAGGCAGAACGGGAACATCATTTCGATTTTTGCCGCAAAAAAACCAGTTGCCTATAGACCTTAATGCACAAACAGGATCAGGTCTTTTTATTGGTAAACTATTAGGTCCCAAAAATCAATCATACGTTTCTCCAAAAATTGAGCTGATTCCACAGGATTCTCTACGTATTGGTTATGAAGATGAAAAAATTCACACAGTTATCCGAGTGAACCGTTCAGTTCCCAAAGGCGGAAAATATTATCTCGAATCCATCGCAGATAAAAACCGGATGAAGGATCGGTTTGTACCTGTTTTTTTAATTGATCGTAGAGAAAAAGCGCTAGACAAAATGATTCACCAGCTTGAACAACAATTAACTCATAAATCTATACAACTTGATCATACCTCGCGACCTAAACTGCATTTGCCAGCACCTTTAAAACAGTTGTCAAAATCCATTGAAACTTATGTCGATCGTTCCGATTCAATTTCTAGTCCAAGAGAAATTCTTTCTAAATGGCTTACTGTGAAAACCATCAAAACATTACATCGTAAACATCATAAATTTTGCTGGTGGTGGCTGCCACCAGTGATTTGGCCTGAACAGGAAAAAGAAGTTAAACAGCTATTGCATCAGGTAATTGACGCACAAGCCACTCATTTTGTTTTAAATGCGCCTTGGCAACTTGGCTTGTTTCCTCAAAAAAAGAACCTATTTCAACTGTGGGCAGGCCCATTTTGTAATGTTACGAATAGCCTCGCTATTTCTGTTTATCGATCTTTAGGATTTGAAGGCGTTATACTCAGCCCCGAGCTTGCCAGTGACATGTATCTTGAGCTACCAAAACAAAGCCCGATTCCTTTAGGTATGGTTATTTTTGGAAATTATCCAATGTGTATTTCTAGAATAAAACCTGCTCATATTAAGGAAGAAGATTGGTTTGAAAGTCCAAAAGAGGAACGCGCATTTACGCTGTATCATGATGGAAATTATTTTGTATATCCAAACTGGAAACTTGATCTTCGAGAAAAGAAAACAGATTTGGTCAAAGCAGGGTATCATTTATTGATTCACTTGGATGAAGGCTATATTCCAAATGTACCTATGAAAAAAAGAGAAGGATTATGGAATTGGAATCTTGAACTACATTAAAAGCTCAAAACCCTATTCTATATAACAAGTTGAGGAGATGTCAGATGTTGTTGGTTATCAATTTTACAGTTATTACAGCGTTGCTCTTTGTTTCAATCTATACGATATTATATATTCGAAAATCAAAAATTCTTGCCAACCAAATGAATACCCATCTTAAATATATCACTAAACAGTTTAATTGCGAACATATTCTGACAGAAACCAATACAACTCAACAACACTACCGGTTATTAGTTGAATTGGTTGATCCGCTTGCACTTGCCAAACGAGAATCAGATATGGCGAAAATTTTCAGTGAAATTGCACCCAATTTTGTGACTAAAGAAGTGTATCGTCAGGCAAAAAAGCAAGCGATTCTTGATCTGCAGCAGCGAAATGTTGAAGGTCATGTCAGTATAATAACCATCTGAAGTAAATTAGGAATTTAGGAATTAGGAATCATGGAAATTCCCATTTTATTAAATGAAGGAATATATGGAAATATGATTGAAGTGATCTGTACGGTATCATTAGTTTTAATTCTTGTTTTTTTAATAGTATTAGCGAATCAAATTTATACTCAGTATTTATCATTACATCGCATTGAAAAAAGCCTAAGTGAAATAGCAGATATTATAAAGAAAAAACAGGCGAATAAGATTGAATTTTTGGAGAAACAAAAACTTGCTGAAACAGTTGTACATAAAAGTTCAACTGTTGTGGAACAGGTTCACCGAACGATTTCTGATATTACCTTTGGGATATTAGAAAGCATACCTGCAACAAAGCATACAGCAGGTATTGTAAAAATCGTTCACAATAAAACATCCGATGCTGTTTATGATTCAGTACGTCTGGTTAATAAACATATTGGAGATTTGGCATCCATTTTTCTTAATAATAACACGATGACAAAGAATTCAAAATGAAATGGATGAATTCTTATATTTGACATTGATATTAAGTCATAGTACGAATTGTTCGTGTAAACGTAATTATGTTGAGGTTCATTTTAATTTTAAACAGATGACAATTTTTTTAGAGAGCTATTCATGACGACAACATCATATGAATTTTATTCGATTGAAAAAAAACCACCTATTGCTTGGGTATATTTAAACCGACCAGAGAAAAAAAATGCGATGAATCCGCCTGCATGGCTTGAAGCTCCACATGTTTTTGAATCACTGGATAATGATGCAGATGTGAGGTGTATTGTTATTTCTGGAAAGGGGAGTTGTTTTTCTGCAGGTATTGATCTGATGGCTATGGCGACTGTTTTACCTGAGCTAATGGAGCAAAACCAAAAAGGCGGCATTAAATGGAAATTGATTGAAAAAATTAGACAATTTCAAGAAACCATGACGTGCATTGAACAGTGCAGAAAACCTGTTATTGCAGCAATTCATGGGTATTGCATCGGCGCGGGTCTGGATATGGCAACTGCCTGTGATATACGGATTTGCAGCCAAGATGCAACATTTTCATTAAAAGAAGCAGCCGTAGGAATTGTCGCAGATGTTGGCTCACTTCAACGCATTCCTCACATCGTTGGCCAAGGTATTGCCCGTGAACTCGCCTATACTGCAAAGCTTATCTCCGCACAAAGAGCTAAAGAAATTTTACTTGTCAATGAAATATTCCCTGATCATCATACCTTGATGCAGGAAACTGAAAAAATGGCAATCGATATATCAGAAAATTCTCCTTTGGCTGTTCAGGCATCTAAAATGGTATTGAACTTTGGCATTGGTAAAAGTATTGAAGAAGGGCTACAGTTTGTGTCATCTGTTAGCGCAAACATTATTCCTTCGGATGATTTTATGGAAGCAATTATGGCTTTTTCGCAAAACCGGAAACCCAAATTTTCAGGTAAATAAATTTACAACAAGGATCAACACCAATGCTCACTGAAACCGTACATTTTCATGCGGCTTTTTTAGCAGGATTGTTATCATTTTTTTCTCCCTGTATCCTACCCATTCTTCCAGCATATTTTACATTTATTACTGGATTTTCACTGGAAGAACTTATCAATGAGCCTAATAGTCAAATTCGAAAAAAAGTCTTGTTATCTACATTGGTTTATGTATGCGGATTTTCATTTGTTTTTATTCTATTAGGCGCATCTGCATCGTATATCGGAATGTTTATCGCCAAATACAGCCAAGTTATTCGCGTATTAGGCGGGATTATAATTATTTTGTTTGGTGTTCATTTAACGGGTATCCTCCGTATTCAAAAATTGAATGTGGAAAAACGAATCCATTTTCAAAAAAAACCATTGCATCTTCTTGGCATTTTTTTAGTTGGAATGGCTTTTGCCGCTGGCTGGAGTCCATGTATTGGGCCCCTTTTAGGTTCTATTCTTGTTTTGGCAAGCAATCAGGAATCAGTACGTGAAGGTATTATTTTATTAACTATTTATTCAAGTGGCATTGCGTTGCCATTTTTAATCTTGTCTTTTTTTATTCAGTTTTTACTCATATTTATGAAAAAAGCGAAGAAAGTGTTGAGTTATATTAATGTTGTTGCTGGAATGTTGTTAATTTTAATTGGGTTGTTATTAATTTTTGATCGTATTAAATTATTTTCAAACTTCTCATAAGGATAGAATGATATGAAAAAAATATGTGTTATTTTATTAGTACTTATCTTTCAATTTATAGGATTCAATGCTTGTGCATCAGAAACACAACCGAATACTGCATCAACAACTCAGTCCATTCAATGGAAAACCTATGATGAAGGATTGGCGCAAGGAAAAAAAGAGAAGAAGAAAATTTTTCTTTATTTTTATGCGAGCTGGTGCGGTTATTGTCGTAAAATGGACAATGAGAGCTTTAAACAAGAAAATATCATATCTTATTTAAACAAACATTTTATTCCAATCCGTATTAATACTGACAATGATACTAAGATTCCAGCAGTATATGGAGTCAGAGGCTTACCAGCAAATTGGTTTTTAACTGAAGAAGGTGAAAAAATCGGACAACAGCCCGGTTATATCCCTGCAGCTACATTACGACCATTTCTTGAATACATTGATACAGATAAATACAAGCAAATGAGTTTTCAGGAGTTTATGAAAAGTAAATAGTCTGTTGGATACGCCTCTCGCAGGCGCACTATGGACGAATAATTATTCGTCCCTACAATCTCGTTCACCTTTGCACTTATTTATCTGAATATCTGTAGTTATCAGTGCTAATTGTTGAGAAAAAAGTTGAGACATGGCTTGAATTTGGTCACGCATACTATTTTCTAAAGCCGAATCGGTCATTGGCTCTGATGTCGCCATTTTTGAATTTTCATAAGACGGCTCAAGCTTATCTTGTTTGATGCTAACAGACTCAATACTCAATACAACCGGGTTTATTTCCCTGACAGGACTTTTCCAATATCGTTGACGCTGAAAAGGGTAATTGGGCAATAGTATTTTTTTCCCAAAATCACTGTTATAAACGCCAGACCAATTGATTTTAACGCCATAACCATAGAGTTGAGCAAGTGAGTGCATCATCCTGCGATAATCATCTTCACCTCTAATCAAGGACGGCAGCCAAATTCCTTTTCCGTCAAGACATTGTTTTCCCAAACCGGTTAACACTGCATGAGGCCCTATTTCTAAAAAGAGGTCATATCCCTGGCTTTCCACTGTTTTTACACCATCATAAAACCTCACAGTCTGGCGAAGATGCTGACACCAATAGTCTGGCTTGGTTATTTCCGAATGACAAACTTGCTTTCCTGTACAATTTGAAATCAACGGCAAAACAGGTTCTGACAGGCGAATCCCAGAAATAACATGATGGAATTTATCCAGAATAGGTTCTGTTAAATACGAATGAAACGCATGAGAAACCTGTAATAGTGTATGACGTATCTCTTTTTTTGAAAGATGATGTAAAACATCCACGATGTCTGCTTCTTTACCAGAAATGACAACATTTTTAGGGGAATTAACAGCAGCCAACGCAATCTTTTTATTGTCGATAAATTCACGAATTTTTTCATGCGATTCAAAAATTGCGGCCATAGTTCCGCCGTTTGGAAGCGACTGCAGAACTTTCCCTCTCATTGCTGAAAGCATCAGTCCATCTTCAAGAGAAAATACGCCGGAAACACAAGCTGCAACATATTCACCAATACTATGTCCAATAACTGCTGACGGTTTTACTCCCCAACTTCGCCAGAGTTCAGCAAGTGAATATTCAACTGCAAATAAAAGCGGTTGCGTATGCGCTGTTTGATTGACAATATCTGCGTTCGATTCACTACCATAAAGCAGATGTAAAAGCGAAATGCCGTGCTTTTTTAATATCTCATCGCAGTGATCCATCGTTTTTTTAAACACTGGCTCAGTATCGTACAGTTTTTTTGCCATGCCCGGATATTGAGCACCTTGTCCAGTGAATAAAAATACAATTCCTCTGTGATTCTGAGTGTTGATCTGAAACGCTTCTGATAATTTCTGGATCACTTCTTTTTTGGTTTTACCTATCACTGCACGTCTGCATTTGAAATGCGCTCTGCCTACAGATGCAGTATAGCAAATGTCTTTCAACTCTGTATTCGAAGAATTGGATAAGTAGTTCCGGTAACGATCACTAAGAAGTCTCAACGCCTTTTCATTTTTGGCTGACAAGGGTAACAGATACAAATCTGATGTTATGTCACATGCTGTTTTTAATTCCGGCGTTTCCTGAATAATTACATGAGCATTGGTGCCGCTGAAACCAAAGGAACTAATACCAGCAATACGCTTTTTTTCTGATTTTCTCCAGGGTGTTAATTGGCTACAAACTGTTATGGGCAGTTCATGCCAAGGAATATAATGACTTGGGGTTTGAAAATGAAGAGTTGGGGGAATATGTTCATGTTGTAGTGCTAAAATCACTTTAATAATACTGGCAATTCCTGCGGCACCCTCCAAATGACCAATATTGGTTTTGACAGATCCGATCACTACTTTTGGTTTGGTTCTTTGACTGAAAACCATTCCCAAAGCGCGGGCTTCAATTGGGTCTCCCAATCGGGTGCCAGTGCCATGAGCTTCGATATAATCTATATCATCTGGCGAACATTTGGCATGTTCCAATGCCTTTAAAATCACCTCTTTTTGAGAAAGCGCATTGGGTGCAGTCAAACCACTGCTTTCGCCATCCTGATTAACAGCGATTCCTTTGATCACAGCGAAAATTGGGTCATTATCCCGTATAGCATCTGAGAGTCTTTTTAAAACAATAAGCCCACACCCTTCACCTTTGGAATACCCGGATGCGTTATCATCAAAAGTTCTGCATCGTCCATCTTGAGACAACGCTTTTAGTTTTGAAAAGGCAATATACGGCTCAGGCGATAAAATCATGCTGACTCCACCTGCAATAGCCATATCGGATTCCTGAGTGTGCAGACTTTGAATGGCAAGGTGCAGGGATACAAGTGATGATGAACAGGCTGTATCTACCATCAAACTTGGACCATGAAAATCATAAAAATAGGATAACCGTCCTGTTGCTGTACTAAATGCAATTCCAGTAGCACAATACTCATCTATTTTTTCTGGTTGACCCGAATTGAGATGTGCCTGAGCATAATCGCTGCTGCACATTCCTATAAATACACCGGTTTTACTTCCTTTTAATCGCTCTGCATCTATTCCTGCGGATTCTAATGCTTCCCAACTGACTTCCATTAATAGACGTTGTTGAGGGTCTAATGACTCTGCTTCAGCCCGCGAAATTCCAAAAAAATCAGCATCAAAAAAGTCCACCTGATCTAAAAATCCGCCGAATTTTGTGTATGTCTTTCCGCGCTTTTCCGGATCAGGATCATAGTATGGGTCACTATCCCAGCGATCTTTTGGAATTTCACGAATCGTATCCATCCCATTCTTTAAAATATTCCAAAATGCTTCAGGGCTATTTGCACCTCCGGGAAAACGACACCCCATTCCAATAATTGCAATAGGTTCTTTTTGCTTTAATGAATTTATTTCTGCTAACAGTTCTTTAATTTTGTCCGAAGCTTTTTTGAGGGTCTGAATATATTTTTGTTCTGTGATTTTATCCATGATTCAATTGGCTAAGTCTGATAGGCAATATTACATACCCCATACGGTTATAATATGGTCTTTAAATTTTTCTTGTCGGCAAAATAATTTATCGTCCCATGTTTTGGTTTTGCTTTTATCAAAAATAACCAAATGGCCTTCAGTGGTTCCGCATTTATCCATATATTCATACGTTTGTTCCATGCCTTTTTCGATTGTTTTTTCTAATTCATGATACCTGATTTTAAGTTCAATGACCACCTTTTGAACCTGCTGCCCTTTTTTCCATACCATTAACAAATCGGTTCTTTTTTTACCGAGTCCGTATTCCCTATCAATACGGCCGCCGGCATTAATTATTCTTTGTAAAAAAGCCTGCATAAGAAGATGCGGGCCGGCTTCTTTATATTGAAATCGTTCTTCCCATGATTCAGAATGTTCCCTAAAGAATTCCTGAAATGCTCTAAGAAGTTTCAGGATATCTAATAAACCGTCTTCTTTACGGATATACCATACGGTTTCCTGACTCATGGTAAGTTGAGTGCTGTAGGTTAATTCTCTTGGAATCACTTCTTGGTATAGTCGATTGGCAATACGAATTTTTCTGTCTTTTTTAATAAGTCCTAAATCATATACATAGGAAATATCATCCTGAGGAATGGTTTCCGGCTCTTCAACGCCTAAAATAATCGGAAGAATAACTCTTTTAACGCGCTCTTCGCTTAACTTATCAACCAATTGATCAATATGGGTTTCCCGTCGTAAAATGATTCGTTCGATCGCATTTTCAATCATTTCGCTTGTAATCACTACAGAACGGTCTTTTCCTCCCTCCATTTTAAAACAAACTTCATAAGCTAACGCATTCACTATCCAAGGCTGCCCTTCAGAGTATTCCCAGACTAAATCAATTGTTTTTTGCTCAAAAACCTGTCCTGTTTCTGCAGTATGACACATATATAAATTCTTAATTTCCTCTTTAGAAAAATCGCCTATTCTAAGAGATTCTGCTTTAATATTAAAAGCGCTTCCACCGGTTATGATTGATTTTTCTTTACTTGAATGAATTCTATAATCGCGAATATCTCTCAGTCCGCATAAAACAATGCTTTGCGGAAACAATTGAGAGCTGCGTTTATCATATCCCCCTCTAAGCTGCCTAAGCACAGAAATTAATGTATCACCGATTAATGAATCGATTTCGTCTATTAACAGAACGATGGGTTTCGTATTTTGAGCGCACCACCTGCTGATTGACGCATTTAAGGCTATATCCTCGCCTTTTTGGGTTAATATTTCCTGACACATATTTTCCAAAGCATCATCATGTAAAAACATTGCCGCTCTATCAGACATTTCTCCTAATATTGCCCGTATGCCTCTATACACATCTTCCCTTGCTCCTTGAGCGGATTCCACATTAATATAAAGGCATTTATAAGTGCCTTCCTGATTCAAATAGTCCATCAATGCCAAAAGACAAGATGTTTTTCCGGTTTGTCTTGGAGCGTGAAGTATAAAATATTTCTTTTGTTCAATTAAAGATAAAATTTCTGATAAATTAATCCTATCTAAAGGCGGTAAACAATAATGGTCTTTGCAATTTACCGGACCTGCTGTATTAAAGAAATGCATCATTTCACCTGTTTTTCAAATTTTTATTGGATCGTATAATAATACATATTACATACCCCATATAGTTATCTTATGGCCTTCGTAGGTTTCTTGCCGACAAAATAGTTTATCGTCCCATGTTTTGGTTTTGCTTTTATCAAAAATAACCAAATGCCCTTCGGTGGTTCCGCATTTATCCATATATTCATACGTTTGTTCCATGCCTTTTTCGATTGTTTTTTCTAATTCATGATACCTGATTTTAAGCTCGATGACCACTTTTTGAACCTGCTGCCCTTTTTTCCATACCATTAACAAATCGGTTCTTTTTTTACCTAGTCCGTATTCCCTATCAATACGGCCGCCGGCATTGATTATTCTTTGTAAAAAAGCCTGCATAAGAAGATGCGGGCCGGCTTCTTTATATTGAAATCGTTCTTCCCATGATTCAGAATGTTCCCTAAAGAATTCCTGAAATGCTCTAAGAAGTTTCGGGATATCTAATAAACCGTCTTCTTTACGGATATACCATACGGTTTCCTGACTCATGGTAAGTTGAGTGCTGTAGGTTAATTCTCTTGGAATCACTTCTTGGTATAGTCGATTGGCAATACGAATTTTTCTGTCTTTTTTAATAAGTCCTAAATCATATACATAGGAAATATCATCCTGAGGAATGGTTTCCGGCTCTTCAACGCCTAAAATAATCGGAAGAATAACTCTTTTAACGCGCTCTTCGCTTAACTTATCAACCAATTGATCAATATGAGTTTCCCGTCGTAAAATAATTCGTTCGATCGCGTTCTCAATCATTTCTCCCGTAATCACTACAGACCGGTCTTTTCCTCCCTCCATTTCAAAACAAACTTCATAAGCAAATGCATTCACTATCCAAGGCTGACCTTCAGAGTATTCCCAGACTAAATCAATTGCTTTCCGATCAAAAACCTGTCCTGTTTCTGCAGTATGACACATATATAAACGCTCAATTTCTTCTTTAGAAAAATCGCCTATTTTCAAGGACTTTGCTTTAATATTAAAAGCACTTCCACCGGTTATGATTGATTTTTCTTTACCTGAATGAATTCTATAATCGCGAATATCTCTCAGGCCGCATAAAACAATGCTTTGCGGAAACAATTGAGAACTGCGTTTATCATACCCCCCTCTAAGCTGCCTAAGCACAGAAATTAATGTATCACCGATTAATGAATCGATTTCATCTATTAACAGAACGATGGGTTTCGTATTTTGAGAGCACCACCTGCTGATTGACGCATTTAAGGCTATATCCTCGCCTTTTTGGGTTAATATTTCCTGACACATATTTTCCAAAGCATCATCATGTAAAAACATTGCTGCTCTATCAGACATTTCTCCTAATATTGCCCGTATGCCTCTATACACATCTTCCCTTGCTCCTTGAGCGGATTCCACATTAATATAAAGGCATTTATAAGTGCCTTCCTGATTCAAATATTCCATCAGCGCTAAAAGAGACGATGTTTTTCCGGTTTGTCTTGGAGCGTGAAGTATAAAATATTTTTCTTGTTCAATTAGATGTAAAATCTCAGGTAAGTTAATTCGATTTAATGGTGATAGACAATAATGTTTATTACAATTTACCGGACCTGCTGTATTAAAAAAACGCATCATTTCACCTATTATTTTATTTGTATATCTCAACGTTATGGTTCTTTTTTTAATTGCATTTTTTGATCTTGAGGTAATATTTGTTTTGACGATGCTTCTGTGATGATTCGAGGCGTAATGAATATCAGAACCTCTTCCCGATCATTCCGATTGTTTTTATTTTTAAACAGATAGCCAAATAACGGAATATCTTTTAACCAAGGTACGCCCATTTCAGCATAATTTTTCACTTCTTTATTTAAGCCGCCAATAACAGTCGTTTCCCCGTTTTTTAAAACCACAGTAGTTTCGGCATGTTTCGTAACAATTGTAGGATTACCTCCTACTGTATTTGAAAAATCAAGCTCATCTTTGTTTGTCTTTATTTCGACTTTGATAAAACTATCATCAATCAAATGCGGTGTTACTTCAAGTTTTAACACCGCTTTTTTAAATACCGTAGTGGTTTTACCTTCTGTATCCATTGAAAGAAATGGGACATCTTTACCACTTTCAATGACCGCCGATTGATTATCAAGTGTAGTAATAGATGGGCTTGATAAAATGTTTAATTTCCCTTGTTTTTCTAAAGCTGACAATTGAATCGTCAATATATTTTTCCCAATTTCTTCTGCAACATACCCTAACGTCATTGCTGGACCTATTGCAGGTAAATTCACAGCCATTTCAGAAGTTGGATTAGCCTCCTGATCTAACGAATTTCCTAAAGCCCCACTACTAGTGCTGCCAGAAGTAATCCAATTGTTTTGACCTTTTGCAGTATTATGAGCAAGCCCGCCCCATTGAATGCCAAGGTCTCTTGCTGTATTCCAGTTTGTTTCAACAATATGAGCTTCAATTAGGATTTGACGCGTTGGCCGATCAAGTTGTTTAATCAGCGGAATAAGACGATCCAAGTCGCTTTGCTTTGCCTGAATCATTAACGAATTCGTATGCGGATCAACCAAAATCGCGCCGAGCATTCCTATGGTTTCTTTGCTATCTTTGGTATCAGGCGATTTCTTGTCATTTATTTTTAAAAATTCGACTAAATTTTCCCGTAAGATTTTAGGGTCTGCATAGTCGATATGGATAATCGCTCCAACCATAGGTTCTGACATCTCAGCCTTTAAATCCAGACTTTGCATATTTACTTGATGTTCTTTTCGTTTTGCCTGTATCTGTTGCTCAGTCTCCATCAAGGCCATTTCATTTTTCATATCTTCAAGCGTAATGACACGAAGAATATCTCCATACCAACCAAATGTCAGCCCAAAAGATTGTAAAAGACCTAAAAAAACTTCATCCCACGCAGCGTTTTGAATATTGAGATTCATCTTTCCCTTAACATGTTCGGTAATCATCATATTCAGGTTCGCAGCTTTGGCCAATACCCGAAGCAATACTGCAATTTCAACGTCTCGCATTTCAAGACTAATTTTTTCATTAGGTAAAGCCCGCTGTTTCATTTCTACAGGTTTTAAAACTGGTTCAGTCTGCTTCGCTTCATTTTGCAGCGAAGGGTTGGAGACAGTTTCTGTTAATGGCATGATGACATTTTTGGATTCAGATTTCAATTCTGATGCTGATGAAACTGAAGATGGGTTGTGTGGAATACTTGTAAATTGATCATCTGAATTGGGTGATGCTGTATTAAACATTCCACATCCCATGAGGGTATATACCGCATACATCATGAAAAAAGTAAAATATATCTTTCTGTTATCCATTATGGTCATAACAACTTTTTTGATATCCTTCGCTTTCATTGTAAGAGTGAATACTGATGTGCCTTACAACATTTCTTCTATGGGGATAATACGTTCCACACCTTCTTCTACAATAATGACGACATTTTGTTTTGTAATACGAATAACTGTATATCCATAAGGGTCTATGGGTTGCCCGACTTCATATTCTGAACCATTGATAACCGCAATCATTTTATCGGCAATTTGAAGATAGCCTGTGTACCGAATATGAATTGCTTCAACTGAACCATCTGATTTTTTTTCTTCAAGTTTAAATAAATTGGCATCTTTTACAAAAGGGTCTTTTTCCCAACGACGTAAAGAGAGATCAATAACATATTGATCTTTGGGTGACAGATTGGTTTTATTAACTTGTTCTATAACGTCACTCATAAATTTTTTAACTTCTTCAACAGTTACCTGATCATTCAACCGGTTAACCGTTTTTTTGGGTAAAAGGAAATCTATAGCACCATACACGACAACAAGACCCATACATACCAAAATAATTAACTCTCGTTTGCTTTTAACCATGCACTATTCCAATGCAAGCATAAGGTTTAACTGCATCTCTTTAGTTTGTTTAACAGTTCGAATATAGATGGCTTCAATACCATCAATCATGGGAAGCTTACAGATGTTTTGATAAAAATCCTGAAACCCATACAACTCACCTTGAACCACAATAGTTAAAGGAATCGTTTTGGTGGTAGGGTTCAACCGATCCACATCTGGAAGAAACTTTTCAAGTCTTAAATGGTTTAGTTCAGCCAGTTGCCGTAATTGATCTCCAAACGTATTGATCGCATTTTGATTGAGTCGCTTCTTTGGCGGCAGCTTGATCTCTGTATTTTTTAACTCACGATTTTTTTTTAAATAATCTAAAAAGAACGGCTGCATGTATTTTTGCTTTTCAATGTCCGATTCAAGTTGCATAATGTCTTCAGTAACACCTTGAATCGCAAATTGATTAGGGATAATGCCTACAAATACAAATAAGAGTACCCCTCCTGTACAAATCAATAGAAACATCAGAGTATCTTTTGATAATTTAAACTGTTGAATATTGATCATGATTATGCGAGTTCTATCCGTATTAAAAATCGAAGAAAATCAATTTTTTTAGTTGAGCCTGTTTCTTTTTTTGTAGCATTGACCTTTATAAACAAAGAGGAACTATCGAGTTTTAATCTATAATTCGCAAGACTAGCATCTAATTCATTTTTCATTCCTAACAAAAAACCTTCAACAATCATATATTGAGATTCCTTTTCTTTACCCGCTTCTTTGGCTAAAATAAGTTGAATATCGATCAACTGAATATGGTCGGGTGTTTTGTTAATCAGTTCATATATAAGTGAAATTCCATAGTGCATTTCGCTATAATGTTGCATTTTTTTGATGAATTGTTGTGAATCAAGGACCATTTGCATAATCATATCTTTATCGATTTTGGGAGAAAACGATTCGAGTTGATCCTCAAGGTGTTTATGTTTAAGTTTTTTTTGGTTGAGTACATGATTTTGCCAGATAAAAACACCTGTACAAACTGCTATAATTATAACGAATACCGAAAAAATACCCAAATTAAGAATCCGCGTTTGCTGCTTGGCTTCTTTGTGTTTATATGTCCATAAAAAATTTGGCGTATAGTCATTATGAGACAATGCAATACCAATGGCTGGTGTATATGTATCCCGTTCTGAAATAGATTTTGGGGTTTCCAGATGATCAAGTGGAATTATGGAAGTTGAGAATGGGTTCATGGGTTCAGCGGGAATATTCAATTGCTCAGCAATAAAATCAATCAATCGCTGATAGTCAGTAATGACACCAGAAACGTATAATTTCCCTATAGCCCCGCCAGTATAATTGGCACCGAAATATTCTAAGGTTCTTTCTATTTGCCGCACAAGCCTTTCTACAGCAGGTAAAATCATTAAAAACATGTCCGTTTTTAAAGATAATTGCGAGGCATTTGATTGATTGGATTGATTTCGTATATGATCCCATAACAGTTTTCTGGCTGCATCCGAATCAATTGCTTTTGAAGGTTCATTTTGGGTTAATAAATTCTCATTATCGAGTGTAAGAATTTCTTCAGGAGAATCCATATGCGTTTGCATTGCATTCGCTGTATTCAACTCATCTCTTAATGTATCGATTAAACTACTCATCCCGGTTTTAATATCTCTGGACAATATCAGGTTACCATTTAAAAAAATATCAATTCTAGACCAGTCTTTTCCAATAAACAGAGTGCAGATATTTTTGCTTTGTTCTGACAACCAATGTCTGCGGATCATGTTTTGAAATGCGAATGCAATAATCGATATACCCGTTAATGGGAACCCAACTTTGATAAACGTATCCTGAAGTTTTTTGATTTCTTTTTGGGGTGCAGTGTAGGCAACAGCTTCAAGCTTTGTTACATTCTTTTCTTTTACTTCTCCAATGATTTCATAATCGAAAATTACGGTATTATCTTCAAAAGTAACGATTTTTTTGTATGTCCAATAAACAGCGTTTGATATCTTGGATGCACTGACTTTTGGAATTCTTAAATAACGGGTTTCGACATCAGTGGAGGGTATCAGGCTCCATAATTGCATATTAGCTGGCTTAATACCTGATGTAAACTCCAGCAATGTTTTTTTTAAAAAATTCGGGAATTCAGGATGTTCTTTATTAATGCCATCAGGCATTTTTGTTCGGATACATGCGGGTATAAAATTAATACGTTCTTTGGTGCCCAGCATTTTAACAAGAATAATATCATTATATCCAACTAAAATCCCAATAGTAACAACTCTTCTTGCCAAAAGACGCCTTGCAGAAGGAATAGATTTCCGTTGCGTTGATTTTGAAACTTTTTCCTTGATATTGACTTGTTCGGTTTTCTCAATGCGCTTCCCCCGAATAACATTCAGCAGTTTTTCAGTGGCAGACACTTCATCGTGCTGTTTCACGACTTACCCTCATTTAAATTATTCGTCACAAAAAACGTGTTTACCGTGATTTCACCAAGGCAGGTTTTTTTAAAAGAAAATATAATATGAAAATATATCTAAAAAGTCAATCGGTTATGCTGAATAAAGAAAATCTTTTGAATCTTCTTGAAATATTTATATGATTTAGATACATCGTTTACAAACGATAGATTTTCGATTTTCGATTTTCGATTTATAATTTCTAAAAGAATCAGAAGGTTACATATTTTTTTTGTTAAATTATGGATGTGAAAAGCTGGAGATATTAACTGCTTTAGTTCTTTTGATGTTCAAAAAATTGATGAAAGGTATTTTGGTATGATATACAACATGGATTTTGAAACCATGCCTCGCGAGGCACTAGAGTCCATTCAGTTAAGACGTTTACAAACAACGATTGAGCGGGTTTATGCAACAGTCCCTTTTTACCGTAAAAAATTCGATGAAGCCGGTCTTAAACCTTCATCTATTAAATCATTAGAAGATTTAAACCGAATTCCGTTTACCACAAAACAGGATTTAAGGGATAATTATCCTTTTGGTATGTTTGCTGTGCCCATGAGAAATGTTGTACGCATTCATGCATCTTCTGGTACGACTGGAAAACCAACAGTTGTAGGTTATACAGCAAGAGATATTCAAACATGGGCTGAACTGATGGCTCGCAGTTTGGCTGCCGGCGGCGCAACTGGTGAAGACATCATCCATAATGCTTATGGATACGGCTTGTTTACAGGTGGGCTTGGTGTTCATTATGGCGCAGAAAAATTGGGTGCCTCTGTTATTCCAGTGTCGGGCGGGAATACCAAAAGACAGATTATGATTATGGAAGATTTTGGACCTACAATTTTAACTGCAACTCCGTCTTATACGCTTCATTTAGCAGAAGTTGCCAAAGAAATGGGCGTACCTTTTGAAAATTTAAAATTCAAATATGGGATATTTGGAGCTGAGCCTTGGTCAGAAAAAATGCGGCAGCAAATTCAGGATATGCTCCATTTGGTGGCTGTTGACATTTATGGATTAAGTGAAGTCATGGGGCCCGGTGTTTCGATTGAGTGTCATGAAGCTCAAAAAGGCTTACATGTTTTTGAAGATCATTTTATTCCAGAGATCATTAACCCGCAAACCGGAGAAAAACTACCCTATGGCCAAGTGGGTGAACTTGTATTTACTTCAATTACCAAAGAAGCATTTCCGGTTATTCGTTATCGTACAAGAGATATTACATCACTCAATCCAGAACCATGCATCTGTGGTCGAACGCTCGTCCGAATGCAAAAAGTTACCGGGCGCTCTGATGACATGCTTATCATCCGGGGAGTGAATGTTTTCCCATCTCAGATTGAAAGTATATTGATGCAAATCGAAGGGGTTGAGCCGCATTATCAATTATTCGTGGATAGAGAAGACAATCTTGATGTGCTTACGGTCATGGTTGAAGTCAATCCAACGATGTTTTCTGATGAAGTTAAAGTGCTTCAACATCAAGAACGAAAAATTGCGTCTGAAATTAAAGATTATCTTGGTGTAACTGTGACTGTGAAGTTAGCTGAACCTAAATCTATTGCACGAAGTGAAGGTAAAGCAGTTCGAGTCATTGATCGACGAAAAATATAATAGAAATTTTGGCACAACGTGATAAAAAATAGAATAAGGGGGTACAATGAAAGTAGAACAAATTTCGATTTTTTTAGAAAATCGTACAGGACGCATTGCTGAAGTTACATCAATATTGGCTGATGCAGGGATAAACATTAGGGCACTTTCACTTGCGGATACATCAGATTTTGGCGTTCTTCGTCTGATTGTGGATAACAACCTAAAGGCAGAAACCGCTTTAAAACAAAATGGGTTTACTGTGGGAAAAACACAAGTCGTGGCTGTAGCAGTTGAAGATAAGCCGGGAGGATTGCATAAAATATTGGAAATTCTGAAAACAGCCCGGATTAATGTGGAATACATGTATGCCTTTATTCAAAGCGGAATCAATGCAGTGATGATTTTTCGTTTTGACAACATTGATAAAGCCGTTCAAGTATTGCTTGAAAATAATATTGAGGTTATTGAAGGTAAAAAACTATATACCATGTAATTTAACTGTTACTTTTTAAGTAGAAATGATGAAATTGTAGGGCAGCCCCCATATGCATCAAGCTAAGCCAAGAACCAGTAAGAACGCTACCAATTCTGGATTCCGACTTTCGTCGGAATGACGTTCGGTCATGATAATAACGCTATAGGCAATCGTCATACCGGCGAAAGCCGGTATCCAGTAAATTCAATACGTTCTTAGCTTGATGCATATGCCCCAATAATAAATAAAAGGGTTCATATGCCGGGAAATAGTTTCGGTCAGAATTTTAGAATTACAACGTGTGGTGAATCTCATGGTAAAGCAATTAGCGTTATCATTGATGGTTGCCCTCCTCAACTTCCATTAAATGAATCCATGATTCAAGTCATGATGGACAGACGTAAACCCGGTAGTTCTGCGGCTAGTACCAAGAGAAAAGAGCCGGACCATGTCAGTATCATGTCAGGAGTATTTGAAGGAAAAACTACTGGAACCCCTATTCTCATCATGATCGAAAACAAGGATGCAGATCCCCGTGCATACAGTAAAAATGTTCAATTGTTTCGTCCTGGACATGGTGATATTACTTATACTGCCAAATACGGGATTCGGGATTGGCGTGGTGGTGGAAGGGCTTCTGCCAGAGAAACAGCAGCTCGTGTCGCAGCAGGAGCTGTGGCAATGATTTTATTAAATCAATATGATATCCACATCTATGCCTACACCCTATGTTTGGGAGGTGTTGTTGCTACACAGCGCGATTTTTCTGTTATTCATCAAAACCCTTATGGATCTCCAGACCTTGAAGCTGCTCTTTTAATGGAAAAAAGGGTTGCAGAAGTCAAAGCAAAGGGGGATTCATTAGGCGGTATTGTAGAAATCGTTGCACAAGGGGTTCCAATGGGTTTGGGAGAACCTGTGTTTGACAAACTTGATGCAGATTTAGCCAAGGCATTAATGAGTGTTGGTGCAGTAAAAGGTGTAGAGATTGGAGCTGGTTTTGCCTGTGCTCAACTGCTTGGGTCTGAAAATAATGACCCAATCATGTCCAATGGTTTTCAACAAAACAATGCTGGCGGTATTCTCGCAGGGATTTCAAATGGTGACGATATTGTTGTACGCGTTGCGGTAAAGCCTATTCCTTCAATTATCATTGAGCAAGACACAATCGATCATCAAAAACAGCCACATCGTATTTCAACTCAAGGCAGACATGATATTTCAGCTATTCCCCGGATTAACGTAGTTCTTGAAGCCATGACTGCTATCGTCATTGCAGACCATTTGCTGCGTCAACAAACCTTGCAATTAAATAAGCCACCTTGTTATTTTGAGCTATAGACAGATTTTCAGATAACTAATTGCAAAGATGAACGATTGTAGGGGCGAGGCATGCCTCGCCCCTACGGGAATTTACCACTTCTCATTTTGCTCTCAATTGAGATTCTCTAATATGAGGTGCTCTTCTCTCTCGGAATGATGAATTATTCTACTCAATCCTGACATATATGCTTAATTACAGCATATAAATTTTCGCGCGCTTTTGCATAATTAGGATCTAATTTAATGGCCTGTCCAAACGCATACAATGCTTCTTCAATATCTCCAATCTGCATCATTGCAAGCCCAAGATTATTATAGGCTATTGGGTTACCGGGTTGGATATCAAGCGATTTTTTCAAATACGGGATAGCTAAGTCTGCTTGGCCTGCAAGTGTGAGTGCTCTTCCGAGATTGTTATAGGGTCCAGCATCATGTTTGATCATTTGTACTGCATCACGAAAATAAACAATGGATTCATTGTACTTTTGCATATGTGATAGAGCAAGCCCAATCTGATCACAAACCACAGGATTTTTTTGTCCTGCAGCAGCCTTATTCAATTCAGCAAGCGCTTCATCAACACGCTTTTGTTTATACAGAAGCAACGCAAAATTTATCCGTGTATAAGGGTTATTGTCTGGTTTAATTTTTAATGATCGTTGAAAATGGTTCTCAGCCTTGTCCAACATCTCTTTTTTAAAAAAACAATAGCCCAACGTTGTATGTGCATCAGAATAATCAGGAAAAATCCGAAGTGCATGTTCACAATAAGCAATTGCTAAATCATAGTTGGATTCAGTCGCCAGATTTGCCGCGATATTAATAAATGCCACATAGTTTCCACGAGTCACGGATGCAGCGTGACTAAACAGAGTTTTGGAATTTTTCCAATAATCAATCTGATTCCATGTTAAATTACAGTGATTGCAAATATATACAGGGATAAACACAGTGAGTACTGCTTTGAAAATCCAATTCCTTTCCCATAGGCTGATGAATCCAAAGGCAAGAATGATATACAACCCTATGGATGGAAAATACGTATAGCGATCAGCAATGGATTGTGCTCCGACCTGTACAATTCCAATAACCGGCACTAATGTTCCTGTAAACCAACACCATCCAAAAATAGCATAAGGATATTTACGCATACAATATATTGCTACACAAAACAAAACCACAATGATCAATACGGCAAGGATGGATTGATTCATAGGCAGGGTATTTTCCGCATAGGGATAAAAAATACACAAATCCCTAGGCCATAAAATTTTTGTAATATACCGTAAATAAGAAACAAAAGCACTTAAAAACCTCATGGATAAAGGAACATTCACAATCGTTACCACTGCTCCACCAGTTGACTGAGCAAAATAGGTAATGATGCATGATCCTATCGATAAAATAATCATAGGAATTTTTTCTGTAATCATGGCTTTTACTTGAAATCGTGACAATGGCCATATATCAAGCATGAACATTATAAAAGGCAAGGTAACGAGCATGGGTTTTGATAACAAACTCAATATATACAAAATCAGCATGATGATATACAATTTTTTTGAGTGTGTTTTTGTATAGGATATATACGTCAGCAAGCATAGCAGACCAAAAAAAACACTCATCACATCTTTTCGTTCAGATATCCACACTACAGATTCGACATGAACTGGATTAAATGCAAAACACAGTGCTACGATCAATCCAATCGAAAAACGACCAAAGACTCGCTGGCAAACGAGTAGTAGTAAAATAGAATTTGCCATATGAAACAACACATTGGTAAATAAATGCGCAAATGGATTGAGACCCCAGACCTGACAAACCACCATATAACTGATCCATGTGAGAGGGTGCCAATTGGCCATTTCAAATGTGCTAAATGCCCATTTGATATTCTTTATGGTAATCCCTTGTTGAACATTAGTATTTTGAGTGAGATAGCCCGGATCATCATATACAATGAATTGATTAAAATAAACCCGGCCATAGAGAACAAGTATAGAAATCGCGAATACAAGCATAATAATTTTTTGCCAGTTTACATCCCGATAGTGAAGTTTTTGAATTGTTGTGTTCATAATTTACCTTTGTTGATTACAAGATGTTCGAAGTATTTCCATGTTTTTCCGAGCCATTGTTAACGTGTCAAGACACGCACCTGTATGACTTTTACACAGATTGATTGCCTGGTCAAAATATTTCATAGCCAAAGAAGGTTGCCCCATCGTCATCAGATGAGTTCCAGTGCGAACAGATAATTTCGCGGTATATTGAACTAATTCTATAAACGTTTGATTTTTCAAAATCGCTTCCTGATATACATCACATCCCATATAAGTAAGTAAACAGGGATGCAACAATTGATCACATAGATGTTGATTCACTTCAATCGCATGACTAAATAAACTTAATGTATTTTCCCAATAGCGAATCTGTCGATGCGTAAGATTTCCCAGAACTATACACCAAATCATAAACCCAGCCAAAACAATACGTTGAATCCACACATGTTTTAAAAATCCAACTATTCCAAAAATGAACGCAATACTAATACCTATGGATGGAATATACATATACCGATCAGCCATAGATTGAATACCTACCTGTATTACACCGCTTACTGGAATAAACGTAATTCCATACCACAATAATCCAACAAAAATAAATGGTTTCTGTTTGGCTTGATTCCATGAAAACACTACAACCAAAGCGATCAGAAGTATTGGTTTCCATGAATCTATCCATTCAAACGCGCTTCCAGCATGAGGATAAAATACTGCTAATTGACATGGGTTAATAAACTTAAATACATAGCCCACAAGTGATATACTTGCATTAACGATTCGTGCAGTGAAGGTGATTTCTGAAAAAGGCTGAACAACACCCGACTGAGTTTGTGCATACAGTGTAATTCCAGCACTTATAATGGATACTACAATAAATGGAATTTTTTCTTTCATTAATTTGGATATCATAACATGAGATTCAATACGTTTAAGTGGCCAGATATCCACAAGTAACAAAACGCATGGAAATGTGATGACCATAGGCTTTGACAATAAGCCGCAAATAAAACATAAAAAAGTCAGCAGATAAAATACCATTTTATGGGTACGAACATAACGATCATACCCAATCAACCCTAACAAAAAAAATGAGGTACTGAGCACGTCTTTACGTTCAGCAATCCATGCCACAGATTCCACATGGATTGGATGAAGGCCAAATATCATTGCAATCATGAAAGCACATAACGATTGATGGGTTGTGCGTTGAATAAAATAAAATAATAAATGCGTATTGAATACATGAAAGAAAAGGCTGGTCATGTGATGGCCTACTGGATTTAAACCATACAGGTTACAATCCAGCATATGGGATAACCATGTTATGGGATGCCAATTACATGAATGGAATGTTGTCCATGCCCAAATGAATCCTTCAAGGGTAAGTCCCTGTAACACCATAACATTATCCAAGACATATTCTGAATCATCAAACTGCACAAAATCATTGTTCCAAACACCTCGATAAGACCAGAGGGGTATTACTAAAAGCAATACCCCTAATGTACGAGTAATAGTATCTGATGATATTTTTATATAAGGTCTGGAAGGCAACTTACCTCAGAAGATTTAACAATATAGATTTTCGATTTTCGATTTATAATCCGTGCTATCTGTGTAATCTTTTTAATCTGCGTATGATAGATTTCTAAGTCGGCATTGATTCTCGTTTCGGCCATTAAGTATTTTGTGGCGTTGATCGTTCCCACGCTCCAGCGTGGGAACGTAGCCATGGACGCTCCATCGTCCAATTTTGTCCAGAACCTATACGCTTTTTACGTCAATTCGGGACGCTGGAGCGTCCCAATCTGCGTTCCCACGCTGGAGCGTGGGAACGATCGAAATCTGTGTAATCTTTTTAATCTGCGGATGATAGATTTCTAAGTCTATGCATCAAATTAGGAAAATTCTGAAAGCATAATTCCACCTGCTCGATGTCAAAAGCATCAATGTATTTAAGGAGATCATTGCCGTATGTTGTCATTATATCTACATCCTCTGCTTCTCCTATGGCTTTAATCCGACGGGCAAGGGTTTCAATATCCCTTATATTTTGTTTTTTGCGCACAGTCTCCCATTCTGACATGAAAGATTCATCCAGCAGAGAAAGTACGTTGAACAGTTTTTGCTGATCAATAGATGAACTATCTGTAGTATCGATTCGTTCAGGTGGTTGTGCCATATTTTCCATTAATCCTTCATTGGAAGGATTGTTACAAAAAAGACTAATTGTTTCAAAAACTGTCTTTTGATTTACAGGCTTGAATAAATAAGCATCAAAACATTGATTATCATTATCTTCAATGTCATCTTTTTGATATACCGAAGCTGTCAGAGCTATGATTGGAATAGGGTTGAGGTTGGGATCAGCCTTGATTTGTGTTGCAGCTTCTCTGCCATTCATAATCGGCATACGGATATCCATAAATATGATATCTGGATGTTTTTCCTTAGCAAGCAACACAGCTTGTTGGCCATCTTCAGCTTCAATGATTTGAACGCCAGATTCTTCTAAAAATTCCTTGAATAACATCAGATTAAACGGGGCATCATCCACTACCAAGATGACCAGATTTTTTAAACATAACGTTGAAGCATTCTTGTTCTGACTAGGTTGAGACTGAGGAAAAGCGGCTTTAACTTGACTGAAAACCATTTCAAAACAACTCCCTTTCTCAATCTGACTTTGAACGCCGATCGATCCATTCATCATTTCAACCAGACGTTTGGTTATAGCTAAACCTAAACCTGTGCCTCCGTATTTACGCGTATTTTGTTCTTCTATCTGAGTAAACGGTAAAAACAAATTTTTTACGAAATTGTCCGGCATACCGATACCCGTATCTGTCACCGAAACCCGCAATTCAAATGATTCTCCTTTCACCTCAGATTCCTTACACCACGACTTTATTTCAACATAACCCGTATCTGTAAATTTCAGGGCATTTCCAACGATATTGAAAAGGATTTGTCTAAGCCTAACTTCATCAATACATATATATGCGGGAATATCCTCAGCAATTCGTAGTCGAAGTTCAATATTTTTTTCTGCTGCTTTTAATGAAAAAACAGACTTGATATCTGTGAATAGACTCGCCAGAGAAACAGGCTCAAAATGTATATCCATTTTGCCAGCTTCAATTTTAGACAGATCCAGAATATCATTGATGATGGTTTGAAGGCTTTTGCTGCTTGCAATAATTGCCTGTATGTAATTTCGTTGTTTGCTATCGGAAATGAGCTTGTCGAGCAGGTCAGAAAATCCAAGGATAGCATTTAATGGGGTTCGGATTTCATGACTCATGTTGGCAAGGAACTCTGATTTAGCGCGGTTAGCTGATTCAGCAATAGTTTTAGCTTTCTGTAACTCCTCGATATTCATGGAGTTATTCAAAGCTATTGCGGCAAATTCTCCAAAGGCAGAGGCAATTCGCATGTCATTTTCAGTGAATGCAACCGGCTTATTCGCAAAGCCCATGACACCCAAAGCTTTTCCACTTATATTTAAAGGAGAAAAAAGGACATTATCTAATCGTACATGTCCTTCGGGTAAATAACTCATCCACTGACTCTCATGAAAATTATTACTATATACTGTTTTACCAGACTTATAGGCTTCTGCCCTCAATCCGCGGATCGGCATGGGCAAATTCGGATCAACTGTGCAATCCCGACCACCTGCCTCTAAAAACAAAACTTGATTTTCTTTCCCGTTATCTGAGAGAAGAGCGACATATCCTGCTGTTGCACCAATAAGTCTGGAACAGGTATAAAATATTTTTTTTGCGGATTCAGAAAAATTTTGAACTTCCAAGATCATTTTTGAGGTTTCCAAAAGCGCCTCAACTTCACCTGCACGCCTCTGCGCTTTTTTTAAGGCATTTTTTAAGTTCTCTTCTGCCTGCTTACGATCAGTGATATCTGCTCCAATGATTGCTACTGTGGTCACTTTGCCATTTATAGTCACAATTGGCTGAATAAAATGTTCCATAGTTCGACCGTTATTAATATCCTGAAAGCAGACCGGCTGGCCAGTGCGAATCGCTTGAATAACCTGAGACTTTCGATTTAACGCCACATCTGTTGGAATGTGATCATAAATAGATGTACCTATTAATTGATCGATACTTTTGTTAAGCCTCCGTGCCGATATGTCATTGGCTGCTAATATGATTCCCTGCGTATCAATTAAAAAAATCGATTCCGGATTTGCATCGATAAGGGTTCTTAGTATCCTTTGGTTTTGCCGTAGTTCATCTTCAACACTATTACGATCAGTGATGTCATGAATTACTGAAAAAAGTAATGTGCCTCCCTGCCATGAAATAGGAGAAGAATGCACTTCCACATCACGAATTTCTCCACTTGCCAAACGATGTTTAAAATAAAATACGTTACATTCCTGACATGATGCACTCTTAATATTTTGTTGAATTACCTCTGATGATTCTTGATTGATCTGTCTAATATTCATCACTTCAAGGTCATGAATCGCATACCCGTAATATGTTGATGCCGCTTTATTGGCTTTAATTATTTGCCCTTTTTTAGGGTTGAGCAGGAGCATTGCTGCACTGTGATCCTCAAACATGCCCCGAAACATGGATTCACGTTCGCTTAACTGCTGTTCATTTTCCATTAGTTTTCGGAACATCAACTGAAATGGATTGCGCAACCCTGTAACGACAATCGCTCGATAAATCATGTAAAAGGATACGATTTTTAAATAATGACCAACCTCATTTAGTATTCCGTAATTACTTATGTACAGGGTGAAACAAAATTCACTGACCATAGCCACTGCCACAGACCCCATAAGCAACCTGTAAACAGATGAGGCAAATGACTTACGATGTCTATACATGAGTATCACTGTTGCAGCAAGTATAACGATGATCACATATTCGCTTATAATTTTAAATTGGGTTTGATACCCTTTACCATCAGCAGAAACCTGCACAAAGCAAATCGGAAATAGTTTCCAATAAAAAATGGAAAGCATTATAATTATGGAAATCAGCGCATAAGCGAAAATCAATTTAACATAAGAAATCTTCGGGTTTCGGTAGGAAAAAATAGCAAATGCCAGCAGACTTAAGCTTTCCAGATAGCGAGATCCAATCCATAACTGATTAGCGTAAAATGAATAATCCGTGAAGATGTTCATTCCCTTGTAGGATAATGTATGAAACAGATCAAGTATTCCGATAAACAGGTATGCAATGCCCAAATAGACCAATTTCTGTTCTTCTGTGTATTCTCGGGTATTCCATGAGAAGATGAATAAAGTAAAGGCAATCATTATACTAAACATTTCACTCATAGAATGAAAGAGCAGGTAGCTGTAAAGGCTTGATCCATATAGACTAACACTCACAGCGAAGAGAGCGATGATTTTGAACCAGATAGAGGATGTGAACTTCTGCATTATATTACTTTCATATTCGTCATTCCTAATTCCTAATCGGGGAATTGTTTTTTGATTTCTAATATTTTATCAAGGTTATCGACAAAGAGATCGACTATTTTAGGCTCGAAATGAAAACCTCTGGAATTGTTAATTTCTTCAACAGCTCGTTCTGTTGACCATGGATCCTTATAAGGTCTTTTACTAGTAAGCGCATCAAACACATCAGCCATTGCCGTGATTCTGCCATACAAAGGAATATCAGTACCTTTGAGTCCATAAGGATAGCCAGAACCATCCCATTTTTCATGATGGGAAATGGCTATAATCTGTCCGGCTTTTAATAAATGGGATTCACTGTGGCTCAATAATTTTTCACCAATAGTTGTATGTGATTTCATGATGATCCATTCGTTTTTGTCTAATTTCCCGGGCTTCAAAAGAATATGATCAGGTATGCCTATTTTCCCGATATCATGCATGGTACTAGATAGCAAAATTGTATCGCATTCAGCTTCATCTAATCCATATAACCGTGCAATGAAAGCACTATAGTTTCCCATTCGTTTAATGTGCGCTCCGGTTTCTGGGTCTTTATACTCAGCGGCAGACACAAGCCGGTGTATAATCTCTTTCCGGCTTCGATGTAACTCATCAGTCATTTCTGTTAATTTTTTTGTTCTTTCATGTACCTTATGTTCCAAAAGGACATTTTGGTTTTCAAGGAGCATTTTCGCATAGTGAAGCTCAAGCGTATTTTTAACCCGCGCTTTCACCACGTCAGGTTTAAATGGCTTGGTAATATAATCGACAGCACCATATTTAAACCCTTTAATTTCATTTTCTTCATCATTTAAAGCAGTTATAAAAATAATGGGGGTTTTCTCCATCGATGGATTTGTTTTAAGTCTTCGGCATACTTCAAAGCCATCCATTTCAGGCATCATCACATCAAGCAAGATCAAATCATAATGCTGCTCAGCAATAACACTCAAAGCCTTTAGACCATTAGTTGCATAAGAAACAGTGTAGCCTTCCTGTCGTAAAATATTTCCTAATACCTGAATATTTTTAGGGACATCATCTACTATTAAAATACAAAAAGATTCATGATCTATGAAAGTCATCTGTTAGCGTCCTATATAGGTTGGTCTTTAAAACAATAGACTTGATGACTTGATTTTTTATCGTTTTTAGTTGCGGGTGTCAAGGATCAAGGGGTGGAGGGAAAATTATTTAAGTTTTCCGCAACAATGGGGGAACTCAAATGATTTAGAAATAATACTTGAAGATGTTAAAAATTAGGATTAATGAAGCTGACAACGTGTATTTTTTTGATCAATAAGTTTCCAAAAAACGGTGATGTTGTTGAGACTTTATTACATAACATGAGGGATATGAAACGGTTCAATCGTACAGAAAAAATACCATTGTATATGAAAATGCAAAAGAAGGAAGCTAAACGAACGCCAAAAGAAGTCGTGAAAAAGGTAAAAAAACGATCAATTAGCATTCCGATGCGGATTTTTTGCATTATTTTTATAGGTATGGTTGCAGGGTATTATGCATATGAAGAGATGTACACATCCACATATCAGGCCAAATTTTTTTCCCAATTGGCTTCAAAACTATATTTTCACGTAAACGATGGGCCTGCTCAAACCCCTTTAGTATCCCCTTTGGGTCCATATGATGAACGTATGGGATACGTTTTTTTACCCAAAATATCAATACGGCTTAAAGAGAATTTGTTTGATATTACGCAACAGGCTGAACCTTCATCCGAACTAATCAATTCAACTCAGAATTATTTTTTATTTCCGATCTATAATGAAAAATCTCAGGCAGGTTTGAGTATTGTTGATCGGTATGATCAACCCATTTTTATCAATCGCTATCCCGGACGCACTTTTAAACGATTTTCAGATATTCCAGATATTATTGTCCAAATGCTTTTATATATTGAAAATCGTGAATTACTAAGCAAAGACCGACCTTTCCTGAATCCTGCGGTCGAATGGGATAGATTAGGCAAAGCTGTTTTAGAAAAAATTGTTCAGATCGTTCAGCCGGATGTGAATGCGTCTGGAGGAAGTACATTAGCCACACAAATGGAAAAATTCCGACATTCAGAAAAAGGAATTACCTTTTCTGCGCGAGATAAACTTTCACAAATGCTTACCGCGTCTGTTCGTAGTTATAGAAACGGACCCTACACTTATGAAGCAAGAAAAAAAATCCTTTTAGACTATATGAATTCTATCCCCTTATCTGCACGCTTTGAATATGGTGAGATTACAGGTTTGGGAGATGGATTATGGGCATGGTATGGTACTGAATTCGATACCATGATGTCAATTCTGCATCATATCGGTAAACAAACTGATCACTCAGATATCATAAGTCAGGCACGAATCGTCAAGCAAGTGTTAAGCCTGTTTATTGCCCATAAGCGTCCTACAGATTATCTGCATAAAAGAACAGGACCGTTAAATGAAAAATGTAACCAATACCTCGATGTATTTGCAAAGCAGGGTATATTATCTCGACAGATTGTTGACCAAGCCAAAGACGTTGAACTTGAATTTCGTTCAGGTCTTATTCCCCGACCACCAGCTACTTTAGTTGCAAAAAAAGCGATTAATGCGGTAAGGACGCCTTTGCTTTCCTTATTGGGTATTGATAAAATCTATGATCTCGATCGTTTTGATCTGACAATCAGAACAACCTTAGACTTAACTATGCAACAGGCCGTTACCTCAAAACTCATTGATATTAACGATCCAGAAATCGCGAAAACTGCAGGGCTTTATGGCAAACGACTCTTAGGTGATGGCGCATCTATTGAAAAAGTCATTTATAGCTTTACCTTGTATGAAAGCACAGAAAAAGGAAATGTACTTCGGATACAAACAGACAATTATGATCAGCCGTTGAACATTAACGAGGGGATTAAACTCGAATTAGGATCCACTGCAAAGTTACGTACCCTAATCCATTATCTTGAAATTATTGAGATACTCTATAATAAATTTGCATCTAAAAAGAGTGATGTCAGCCGGGAAATTTCAATCATTGCAAGGCAAGACAGACTCAGTCAATGGGCACTGTTATATCTTGCTGAGAATAAAAAAGCGTCACTCAAAGACATGCTGGATGCTGCCATGCAGCGAAAATATTCAGCAAGTCCATATGAACAGTTTTTTACTGGCGGAGGCTTACATAGTTTTGAAAATTTTAACAAAGATGACAATCATAAAATTTTAACTGTAAGTGAAGCACTGACAAACTCTATAAATTTAGTTTTTATTCGTATGATGAGAGAAATTGTGTATTATCATATGTATAAAGACCCTGTTGGTCGTGCGAATCTATTACAGGATATCGATAACCCCGAACGTAAGTCATATTTAAAACGATTTGCATTAAAAGAGTCAGCAGAATTTATAAGACGCTTTTACAACAAATATAAAAATGACACTCCAGATGAGGCTATATCAAGGTTACTTCAATCAGTTCGTCCAATTCCAAGCCGTCTTTCTGTTGTTTTTCGGATGATTAAACCGAATGCGGATACTGAAGAATTTGAAAAATTTTTAAAAAGTCGCTTACCTGATTCTGAATTAACTGGATCCACCCTATACGATCTTTATGAAAAATACGATTCTACCAAGTGGACCTTAGCAGATCGTGGATATATCGCTCGTATCCATCCTTTAGAATTGTGGTTAGTATCTTATATTTATGATCACAAAGATATTACATTAGATGTGGTATTGAGAGAAAGTGAACCCGTTATTGATGATGTGTATCGCTGGTTGTTCCGTACATCAAGAAAATCAAAACAAGATAAACGTATTAAAACAATTTTAGAGATTGAGGCATTTGATGATATTTATCAGGCATGGAAAAAACTAGGATATCCATTTTCAAGCCTTGTTCCTTCTTATGCCACATCTATAGGAATTTCTGCAGATAGGCCGGCATCATTAGCCGAACTTATAGGGATTGTCTTAAATCATGGCAATTATTTGCCTTCATATCGGGTTGAAGAATTGCATTTTGCTAAAGATACGCCATACCACGTCTCTTATGTAAAATGTAAGCCCAATACCATGCAGGCATTAAATACAGAAATTGCGACTATCGTGAAAGATGCACTACTCAATGTTGTGGAACAAGGAACTGCACGACGAGCAGCGAATACGTTTGTAAAATCAGATGGTACAGTCATTCGGATTGGCGGGAAAACAGGCACAGGTGACAATCGATATGAAGTGTATGGTACAGGCGGACGATTGATTAGTTCCAAAGCTGTGAATCGAACAGCAACATTTGTGTTTTTTATTGGGGAGCGTTTTTATGGAACGATTACTGCCTTTGTTCCCGGTAAAGAAGCTGCGCATTATTCATTTACAAGCTCATTACCTCTTGCCGTCTTAAAATTTTTAGGCCCAACGCTGATGCCGCTTATTGATTCCTGATGTCGAGTGTAAATCAAGGATGTCTTACAGAAACGGGGTTTATTAAGTTGTTGCACTATTGATAGAGGCGTATTGCAATACGCCCCTATTTTAAGTTTTTAAATTAATATTACAATTAGGGCATTTTTGAATTGAACACAGGTTCCCTATCTGGTTCGGGATTTTATAACTGCATCCTGAACAAACACCGTAACCATCAGGTTCTTTTCCAATTGCTTCTTGGATATCTCCTTTGAATCTGCAATGTCTCTGCCATGTAAACTTTTTGCCAAGGTTCAATGATTTATAAAAACATGTCTCTAATTCATGACTTATGATTTGAATAGTAATATATTGAAGATTTTCAATTTCTTTTATAAGATTATCTTTTAACATATTGGAAATTTTAGTCGCTTCTTCAATGCTTAAATTGCTTGGCAATTGTATTTCAAAACTAGCAGTTACTGCCGAACCTTTTTTCTGTGTTTTTAAAGAGAAAATTTCAATGTTTTGAATTTTTGAGATGGATTTTATTTTATTGTCTATTTCTTCACCAGCCGAAACATCGAGCAGTGGATCAAGTGCTTCACTGCCAATCGAAAATGATTCTTTAATGATATAAAGACCAATTAGAAATGCCAAAAGCGAATCAGCATAACTCCAGTATTTAACTAAAAATAACCCAACAAAAATCGCTAATGATGCATAAACATCAATTCTGGAATGAAACCCGTCTGAAAGCAAACTGATTGAATTTTCTTTTTTACCAAAATGCAATTTTATTCTAGCCATTATTTCATTCACAACCGCTGAAAATATCATAACCCCAAAAGCCAAATAAGTGATTTTAATTTTTTCTATATTAAAAAATTTCTGATAAGCTTCATAAATAATGCCAATACCAGTTACCAAAAGAATTACGGTAATCATCAAACCACCCAAAACTTCAAATTTATAATGGCCGTAAGGATGTTTTTTATCTTCGGGTTTTTGAGAAATTCTAATTCCAATATAGCTGATAGCCGAGGATAAAATATCCATACAAGAATGGATTCCATCAGCAAAAATAACCGCTGAATTAGAGAAAAAGCCGACTGTAATTTTACTTCCGGCTAAAAACATATTTGCCAATACTGAAATCGCCGCAACTTTTTCTTTCATTTTAATGCGAATAGCCTCCTGGTTTTTTAAGATATTCCTTACAGGCCTTGATCTTTGTTTCGGTCACTGTGTAGGGGCAGGCCCCTGTGCGGGAGTGTCCCACCTTTTACACAAAGGATAAAAAAAATCTCCAAAATTTGCAGACACGATTTTTAACTTATTGAAAATACTGACATAATTAAACTCTCAAAATTTGTAACTAACTAAATTATGCCCTATTTTATCCAATTTGTGTAAAAGGTGGGACACACCCCATATGCATCAAGCTAAGGGAATATGCTTAAATGCTGGTTGCAGTGCTCGTTCCCACGCTTTGCGTGGGAATGCAGATAGGACGCTTCGCGTCCACAACAGAAAGTATCCGTGCTTATTATTCCAATCTGGACGCAAAGCGTCCCGAATGCGTTCCCACGCAAAGCGTGGGAACGAGCATTTAAGCATATCTCCTTAGCTTGATGCATATGGGGACACACCCCCCTGTGCCTGCCTAGATCAAGGGCAACCACAGGGGGTTGCCCCTACACATGATTGGCCGAAACGAGAATCAAGGCCTTCCTTACATCATGTCGCCAATTTTCAACTCTCTCATTGTCATTGTTTTCTCAGGGCGTATCTAAAGGTTGGGGGAGCTTGATTGAACTGAGTCGATTTTCAATATCTCCCCTTTCCCCGCCATGACTGGCTAAAATATTATCTTTTACTTCCGCTGCCGTTACGTCCCTGACCTCCGCATCCTTCCTTGCCTAAATCCTTGACGCCTCCGCTGTTTCCTCGGCCTTTGTTGCTACCTTTGCATTTTCCTTGGTCTCCTGATCCCTTTGATTTATCACCACCACCGCTTCCAATATTGCATCCTCCCAAGCCTTTTCCCGTACCCTGTCCTTGTCCTTGTGGTCCACTTCCATCTCCTTTTGGCATAGTTATCACCTCCTTTTTTTTTCTGCTCGCTTTAGTTTTTATCTTCTTGCTGCATAAAATTGGGTGCATTCCCAAAATATGACAACAAATAAATAATGAAAAATGGTACCGCTTTTCTTGCATTTAATATAACAAAACCCCGAAGGGGTTAGACATACCAGCCCAGGGCAACGCCCTGGGTAATGGATACAAACAGTTTTTAGCCCTGAAAGGGCGTAACATATAAAAAATAGAGGATTAGTTTTGTCCCAATCATTATTAAAAGTGCTTCATCATCAAAATAAAACGTTTAAAGAAGAGCTAAAAATTTTACTCTTAAAATATGGGATTGAATATGATGAAAGGTATTGACTTTCAATTATATCACGCCCTTTCAGGGCTAAAAAATTCTTTATATCCATTACCC
>PDZT01000182.1 GCA_002753105.1 Deltaproteobacteria bacterium YD0425bin50
TTGATTAAAGAGGGAATACCATATATGGACAGCTTCTTTAAAAAAGAAACTATGTTAGCTTGATGCATATGGGGTTGGGGGGAGGACAATCGTTCATCTTTGCAATGATTTATCTGAAAATCTGTAAATATCCCGAAATGGTTTCCATAGAATTCCTCTGTTTATTCCAGCCAACGCTTGCGGCGACGATAATTGAAAAGTATAATGTATTTTTTACAAAATTCTGTGCAAGTCTGTAGATTTATGTTATGAATTCCCGAAAATTATTTATAAGGGAGGATGCAATTATTCAAGGATTTGTTATTGCCGGAACAAACAGTGGATGTGGAAAAACCACAGTAACGCTTGGGATTCTTTCTTATTTGATTCGTCAAAAAAAGCTTAACGTTGTTTCGTTTAAAGTTGGGCCTGATTTTATTGATCCCGGGCATCATCGCTCTATAACCCATAAAAAAACGTACAATCTTGATGGGTGGATGTTATCCAAAACAACCAATCAGCAGATATTTATGCATGGTTGTGCTAATGCAGATATCGCTGTGGTGGAAGGCGTTATGGGTCTGTATGATGGGTATGATGGCAAAACTGATGCTGGTTCTACAGCAGAAATTGCCAAGTGGCTTTCTTTACCTGTAATTCTTGTAGTGAATGCTCAAAGTATGGCAAGAAGTGCTGCTGCATTGGTTCAGGGATTTGAGAATTTTGATCCAGATATCCGATTTGCAGGTGTGATATTTAACAACATTGGCAGTCCAAGACATCTCATTTATCTGCAACAGGCGATGAAACATCATGTGTCCATACCTTGTTTGGGTGGTTTACCTCGAACATTAAATATTGAACTTCCGCATCGGCATCTGGGTCTGATTACCACTGAAGATCATCCGTTATCACAAAATTACATTGATCGTCTTGCATCGCTTATTGATGAACATATTGATATGGATGAATTGCTAAGAAGCGAACAGTTCCCTGTAAAAGTGTATTCAACGCATAAAAATGACTCTATACCTGATCATCAGGTTAGAATCGCTGTTGCTCGTGATCAGGCATTTTGTTTTTATTATGAAGATAATTTGGATTTGCTCAGAAAAGCAGGGGCTGAATTGGTTTTTTTTTCGCCTTTGCATGATAAAGTATTACCTGAAAATATACATGGCATTTATTTAGGTGGTGGATATCCTGAATTACATGCAAAAATACTTTCAGAAAATAGTAACATACGAAAAGCGATTCAGCATCACAGTAAAACGAATCTTCCGATTTATGCTGAATGCGGTGGATTTATGTATTTATGTAAAGAATTACACGATATTAATGGAAATATATGGCCTATGTGTAACTGTTTTCCATGGGGAACTCGGATGCTTGACAAACTTGCCTCTCTTGGTTATCGACACGTAACCCTTATTCAGGATACAGTATGGGGAAAAATTGGGGATACTGCAAGAGGTCATGAATTTCATTATTCAACAATAGAAAGAGAAGTGCATTCCGTTTCAACAACGTATCAGGTTCAAAAAAGAACGCAGCAGGAATTTCAACCCGAAGGATTTTATATCAATCAGACATTAGGTAGCTATATTCACTTACATTTTGCAAGCTTGCCGATGATGGCAAGTCATTTTGTTGCAACGTGTTTAAATTATAAAAGGATACTGTGTAATGATGAGTCCACAAGAAATTGAACACCAAAGTTTTACTATTATTGAACAAGAGGCAGGCCCACATTCATTTACACCTGAAGAATGGTCAATTGTTCGTAGAATTATTCATACCACTGCGGATTTTGAATATATGACATCGATTCGGTTTCAGTCAAACGCAATTCAAATGGCAAAACAAGCAATTCAGTCTGGAACGAAGATTATTACAGACACACGGATGGCTCTTTCAGGCATTCAGAAAAAAGCCATTGAAGCCTATGGCGGAGAAGTTGTATGTTATATTGATGATTCGACAGTTCAAATCCAAGCCCAAAAACATGGCACTACGCGAGCACGAATGGCAATTGATATGGCTGTTCAATCCATTTCAGGAGGGATTTATGTTATAGGAAATGCACCCACAGCGCTGTTGCGGCTTATTGAGCTGGTTCAGCAAAACAGTGCCAAACCCGACGTGGTGATTGCATTTCCAGTGGGTTTTGTGAATGCGGCTGAATCCAAAGCAGAATTATTGGCTTTGAATATCCCGTTGATTACGAATATTGGACGAAAAGGTGGGTCCACAGTGGCGGCAAGTGTAATGAATGCATTAATCCAATTAACTCAAAACAACTAAGAAATAATAAAGAACTCTATGAAAACAGATACAAATATTGGAACATTATATGGTATTGGTGTTGGGCCGGGAGACCCGGATTTACTTACCCTCAAAGCCATTAAAATATTAAAAAGAGTGAATCGCGTTTTTACAGCGGCATCTACAAAAAATACGTATAGTCTTGCAGTGAATATTGCTAAACCCCATCTTGTTGAAACGGCAACCATTGTTTTACTTCCCTTTCCTATGACCAATGATGAAGTGGAAAAACAAGACGCATGGGAAATAAATGCAAAAAGAATCATCGATGAATTGCATTACGGCCATGATGTGGCGTTTTTAACACTTGGAGACCCAATGACCTATTCCACATTCGGTTATATTGTCAAATATATTCAGGCCAAAGCACCCCATATTCACATTGAAACGATTCCGGGTATTACGTCTTATCAAGCAGCAGCAGCGCGTATTAACACCCCTCTTGTTGAAGGTGAAGAAGCGTTATTGATTGTGTCAGGAGCTAAAGGAGGCGATCATATTCGTAAACATATTGGAAATGTAGAAAATGTTGTGTTACTCAAAGCCTATAAATATCTTGAAGATATTCGTTTAGCATTTGAAGAATCTGGTTTTAACAAGAAGTGTATTGCCATTAGTCATTGTGGCCAAGATGACGAAGAAATTATTGAGGATATTGATGCGCTCTGTCAAAAAAAACCTGATTATTGGACTCTCGTGATTGCAAAACAACGCTTTGACAACTAAAAAAAAAATTATAGTATTGGTTTATTTTCTTCAATCCAAAACAATCCCATCAAGAGTGTCCAGAGTTCTTTTCGGTTATTTTTTTTACCTGAAAGATGTTCATTCACTAACTTGGTTACATAACATGGATTAAATAATCCTTGTTTTTTTAATTTTTCTGGAGAAAGCATAGTGAGCATTCTTGACTTTAAACCCGTTTTAAGCCAATCACCTACAGGCAGGGCAAATCCTTGTTTTTTTTTACGGAGTATTGCATCAGGCAAAATACCTTTCATGGCTTTTTTCAAAATCACTTTTCTATGAAAAAAGTGCATTTTAAACATTACTGGCAAACAGCCCATAAATTCACTTAACCCAGTATCCAGAAATGGACAGCGCACTTCCAAAGAATTCATCATACTTGCACGATCAATTTTTACAAGGATGTCATCATGGTGATAGAGATGAATATAATGATCAACTACCCGATTAAGGCTCTCCTGAGCTGTATTGTGATGATCTCCATAAGCTTCACTAAAAATAGATTCTATTGAAAACTGAATATTACGATGCTGTTGTAAACATAGAGATTGTAATGTATCTGGTGTAAAGGCACTTAACCAGAGGAGGTCTCTTAATTCTAGAGTAAGAGGATTAGGTAATGATAAGCCGCCTAAAAAACGCCTAAGCAGAAAATCAAAACTCATATATCGGGTAGATGCGGGGAGTCGGTCTGTAATGCTAAACAATTTTTTCCGCAATGTATAGGGCAGGTAATTATACACTTCTGCCAACTGATGTGCGATAAATGTATCGTAACCAGCGAGCATCTCATCAGCTCCAGAACCATCTAAGGCTACGGTTACATGTTGTCTTGTAAATTTTGAGAGCAAATAGGTTGGGATCAAAGAACCATCGGCAAAAGGTTCATCCAATAAGGGCAGGATATCGGTGAGCGCTTCCTGTGTATCTTCTGGCTCAACTTGCATTTCATGATGGTCTGTTCCAAAATGCCGTGCAACCAGCCTTGCATATGATGATTCATTAAAGGATTCTTCTTTAAAAGAAACTGAAAATGTCTTAACTTCATTTGCAGGGACATACTTGATAACACTGGCAACAACCGAGCTTGAATCAATACCACCGCTTAAAAAAACACCAAGAGGCACGTCACTCATGAGCCGTTTTTGAACTGCACTATCAAACGCTATTTTAAAACCAGATACAATTTCAGTATCGGATAAATTTATTTTAGGTTCGAAAGGAAGCGACCAATATTGTCGAGATTCTGGAATAACAGATGGCTTTTTTAGAGAATTGACGACCATGATATGCGCATTAGGCAGTTTTTTTATCCCTTTGATAATTGAATAAGGTGTGGGGACATATTCATAGGCCAAGTACTTATGAAACGCCTTTAAATCAAGCCGCCAATCAACCATTGGGCATACTTTAAAGGCTTTGAGTGAAGATGAAAATATAAAACAGTCATCGAGCAGAGCATAATAAATGGGCTTTTTACCAAATCGATCTTTGGCTAATATCAGAATTCCGTTTTTTTGATCATACAATCCAAAGGCAAACATGCCGTCTAAATGCGTTACAAAATCGAATCCCCATGTTTCATAGGCATGAATAATGACCTCACTATCTGTACGGGAGTGAAATCGATGACCTGTATGGATTAACGTCTGAGTTAATTCACGGTAATTATAAATTTCTCCATTAAAGACAAGCCATACAGTACCATCTTCATTTGTCATGGGTTGTTTAGCATTCGCTGACAGATCAATAATGCTAAGTCTTCGGTGAGCTAATCCAATGTTTTCATGGTAAAAATAGCCTTCATCATCCGGGCCTCGATGATAAATCGTTTGATTCATTGCTTCTAAAACATGTTTATAGTTCTCGGCACGATCTTTATAATGAACGATCCCGTTAATACCACACATGAAATCCGTTGAACTCCTTACTTCCCAAGATTTTTAAAATTTTTTCGTTCTTTAATAAAATAGGTGGGTTTGTTTTGAGATTCATAATAGATTCTTACCATTAACTCGGACAACAAGCCCATAGAGATCAATTGTAAACCGGCTAAAATCATAATCCCACCCATCAGTCCTGCTCTTTGAATACCTAGTGGAATACATATGGAGACTAATAAAATTGCAGAAATAAACAAGTAGGCAGCCCATTTCCCAAAAATATAATTTGGCTTGGTTAAATAGGATAGAAGGAATTTTACAGTGATTAAATCCATGATTACTTTGCCAACCCGTTCCATACCATAATTTGATTTACCAGAAATGCGTGGATTATGATTCACCTGAATCTCACATATTTTTGCACCTGTAATACTTGCTAATGCAGGTATAAAACGATGCATCTCTCCATAAAGTCTAATATTTTTTAAAATTTCTGAACGATATGCTTTTAAGCTACACCCGTAATCATGCAGTACTACCCCAGTAACCTTTGAAATCAGCTTATTCGCTAACATAGATGACATTTTTTTGGCAAATGAATCTTTCCGATAATATCGCCAGCCGCTGACCACATCATAGCCTTCATTGATTTTATTCAACAATAATGGGATATCCAAAGGATCATTTTGTAAATCTGCATCCATTAATATAATTACGTCACCGGATGATTCAACAATACCCGCTGCCATAGCTGCGGTTTGTCCAAAATTACGGCCAAACCGCAAGGCTTTAAATCGGTTATCGCCATTGATGATGTTATCTAAGCAGGCAAAACTAGCGTCTATACTGCCGTCATCTACAAAAATAACTTCAGACTCAAGCTTCAACTGATTCATCACACAAGAAAGCTGTTCACATAGGGGGGCTAAGTTATTTTCTTCATTATAGAGGGGAATTACAATTGAAATAGAGCGTATCATATTCATCTTAACAACCCTCTAATAAACTCTAACAGTTCTCCTTTTTCAACCGGCTTTTTATTACCAACAATCTGAACAGCCAACGCGCCTACTGCATTGCCAATAAAAGAAATCAACTCAAGAGACATACCTTGAGCATAACAAGGCGCTACAAAAGCAAAAAACGCATCACCAGCACCTACAGTATCAACGACTTTTCCTGAAAAAACGGGTGTTCTGATCATTTCTTCATGATCGCTTACGCCAATGGATCCTTTTTTGCCCAAGGTACATATCAGCATCTTTGCGTTAATTTTTTGTCGAATTTTTTCTGCCACGTCCTCAATTTTATCATATTTGGATTGTGCAGCAGTTCGCAGTTCGGCCTCATCCATACAGATAAAATCAGGGATGTTGAACTTTGTTACTAAATTATATCCTACATTGGCTGCATTGATCTGCGCATTTGCCGCCCATTGCTGAGAATAGTTGGAAATTGCATTAATGATTGCAGAAGAGAGTAACCCGTGCCCAAAATCGCAAACCATGACCAAATCATATTTCGGAGCTTCTTCTTTCAGATAATCGATAATTTGAGACTCTGTTTGATTATCGACCATTTCGTCATTAATGTAATTTACTTCAAATAATTTTTGGTTCAGGTATTCATTGATATAGCGTTTTTTAACAATAGTAGGGCTGTGCTTTTTGTAAAAAAATTGCGGTATGACATTGGGTTTTAACTCACCCCTGATGAATTCCTCTCTTGTAAATTCATCACCAAGCAAAGTAACCATGTGAACCTGATTACAAATACCTGCAATATGATTTGCAACGGCAAAGGTACCGCCAGCAAATATTTCATGACTTAAATAGCGGCTAACCACAAGATGCGATTTGGCTGATTTTCCCATAGATGCACAATAATGGTACTCATCAATAATACCATCACCAATCACTAGAACATTTAATTTATTCAATGCGTTGAGTTGCGTAATGATATCTTCAAGTTTATAGTTAAGCTTAAAATTTTTTAGATAAGATTCGGATTCAACTGAGGGTTTATCCATAAACTGAGTAAGAACCAATTCTGAATCCAGAGATAACCCTTTGGTAGAAAGAAGTTGGCATTTTTCAACGTAGAATTTTTTTTCTTCTTCAAAAATTCTTTCAAGCACATCACGGTCTCGTTCATAAAACGCTTGACCTTTTGCAAAAATATCAGGTTGTATCTGTTTTATCGGTTCAAAAGGAGATTCGCTTTCAACTAAACAGATATAGTCAACATCTTCTAATGCGGCGATATTTTCAAGTCGGTTGTTTTCAGGAAAAACAGGCCTACGCGCCCCCCTTTTCACATAACTATCCCTAATCACTGTAACCACCAACACATCTCCAAAACTTTTCGCTTGCCTCAGGTGGTTCACAATTCCCGGATGAATAAGGTCAAAAACACCGTGACTCAGAACAACCTTTTTATTTTGTTTTCTGAATTCCCTAACCGTATGAATCATTCCATCAAGGGTTAACATTTTTTCTTCAAATTTGCGTTTCAATAGGGGGCATCCTTAAGATCAAAACGTTACATAAAGCATTTGTTTCATAAACATGGTAACATAAAATAAAAATAATCTTTTCAGTAAATCGTAATTCATCGTCAATTTCTTTAACAATTTTTATCAATGCCTAAACTTTTAATAGGCGTCCAGCTATTCTTCGTTTTTCTACATCCTCGATATGGATTTTTCGCCATTCTATTAAGCGTTTTAACCCTTCTTCCAAGTCAATCGACCATTTAAACCCAAGATCACGGAAAGCACGCGTAGCATCTCCAACCCTGTTGGTTACAAACGTTTGCCCTGCAGGCTCATATTGAATGGGTAAATCCGAATTGCTTAATTTTAAAAGAATTTCTGTTAATTCCCTGATGGATGTTTTAATTCCTCTCCCTACATTATAAAAACCAAAAGGAACATCACTTTTTAGAGCACAAATATTAGCCTTTGCAACATCCTCAACATAAATAAAATCATAAGATTGAGTGCCATCTCCATACACCACAGGAGGAATCCCTTTATCCAAATTATCGAGTATCTTCATCATCACAGCGATATACGTCCCTTTGTAGTCTTGACGAGGGCCATACACATTCATGTATCTTAAACTCACTCCGTTTAAACCATAGCGTTTGTGGTAAGCCTTAAACATATGTTCACCTGCTATCTTTGTAGCACCATAGAACGTCCAGTTATTATAGGGGTGATTTTCTGTCATTGGTTCCTCTACAGCGTCACCATAAACCGAAGCAGATGAAGAATAGATTAATCTTTTTATCTTATTCGCAACACAGGCTTCCAATACATTAAAAGTGCCTCGGATATTTACATCAAAGGCAGCGCGAGGGAATTCATAGCACTGTAATAACCATAAAGCAGCCAGATGAATGCA